>JAIFKL010000350.1 GCA_020049595.1 Desulfobacteraceae bacterium | reverse complement strand
GCTTGGGTCGCTCTACAGCACTGTTTTGTACACCGAATTTTCAATTCGGTTAAAGCGATTTGATCTATTCTCAGCTTGGGTCGCTCTACAGCACTGTTTTGTACACCGAATTTTCAATTCGGTTAAAGCGATTTGATCTATTCTCAGCTTGGGTCGCTCTGCTTTTCTTTGCGAGAAATATAACGCATCATAAACTTTCAACCTTTAAAATTTTCAACTTTTTCTTATGCACCCTATTCTTTTCAAACTCGGAAGTCTGACGGTTTACACCTACGGCTTTTTCATTGCTATGGGGTTTCTCGCGGGAATTTCGCTTGCCAAAAAAGAGGCGCAGCGGCTCGGAGAATCGCCTGAAAAAATCACAGACCTGTGCTTTTATATTCTGCTTTCCGCGATCATTGCTTCGAGGCTGTTTTATGTTCTCATCAATGCGGAAATGTTTGTTTCAAACCCATTGGAAATATTCAGAATATGGAACGGCGGATTGGTCTTTTACGGCGGATTCATCGGCGCGGGACTGACTACGGTTTATTATCTGAAAAAACATGAAATGCCGCTGTGGAAAACGCTCGATATGCTGGCGCCTTCGCTTGCCATCGGGCATTTTCTGGGAAGACTCGGCTGTTTTTCTGCGGGCTGCTGCTACGGCAAAGAATGCCATCTGCCTTGGGCTGTGACCTTTTCGCATCCTGAAACCCTTGCGCCCGCCGGCGTTCCGCTTCATCCCACGCAACTGTATGAAGCCGCAAACAATCTGATGATCTTCGGCATTCTCTGGATGTTCCGGCGTCGGAAAAAATTTGACGGTCAAATTTTCTGGCTGTATGTGCTGATCTACGGCATAACCCGTTCCGTGATTGAAATATTCCGGGGGGATTCCCGGGGTGAATTTATCTTAGGCGTCATATCTGTTTCGCAGGCTATCGGCATCACATTTGCGCTTACGGCTGCGGTGATGCTTGTGGTTTTTAACAAGAAAAATAATTGAAAAAAAACGGAAACTCCCCCTTTTCTGAAAGCGGGGCTGTCAAGGGGGGATTTGGTAAAAGCCTCCTCTCAAGGGGGAATTTGCGGTCTGCTAATTATGTCTGAAATTCCTTACAAATCTTTTGAAGCTTATCTGAAAAAAGGGAAATTCTCACCTGTTTATCTGATTTACGGGGAAGAACTTCTCTGCAAAAATGCCTTGGATGCGCTGCTGAATGCGCTGATACCGGCTTCGGAACGCAGCGTCAATTATGAGCCGGTTGACAATGACAATATCTATGAAGCCATTGAGCGCGTCAACACCTTTTCCCTGCTTCCCGGCACAAAAGCTGTTGCGCTCTGCGATTCCCGGATATTCTATTCCAAACAGGATGACAGCAGCATTCTTGAAAAGGCAAAAGTCGCATATAATGAAAAAGACATTAAAAAAGCGGCAAAATATTTCGCCAGCTTTCTCGGAGTGCTGAATCTTTCCTTTGAAGATGTGAGCGATAAGGAAAAGCGGGAGAAAAATTTAAAATCAGATTCGGAATTGCTGAATGATGACAAATGGTTAGATGAAATTGTCGCGTTCTGCACGGAAAACAGCCTGCCGGTGCTTGCAGCAAAGGACCATGCCGGAGATTTGCAGAATGCCGTTGAAAGAGGCTTTCCCGAAAGCAACCATCTGATTGTCACCACCGATATTGCGGATAAAAGGCGTAATCTTTTCAAAGCCATAGACACCCACGGCATTATCGTTGACTGCTCGGTTGCCAAAGGAAACCGGATGGCAGACAAAAAAGAGCAGGACACGGTTCTTGCGGAACAGATGAAAGAAATTCTCGGACAAAGCGGAAAGACAATGGCCCGGGACGCATATCCGGCGTTGTATGAAATGACGGGTTTTGACCTCCGCAATTTTTCCAATAATCTTGAGAAGTTGGTCATATATGTGGGAGAGCGGAAAAATATCACCTTAGATGACGTGAATGCGATTTTAAAGCGTACCAAACAGGACCCGATTTATGAACTGACCAATGCCGTGTCAGAGCGAAACACCGAAGATGCACTTTTTTTTATGGATTCCCTGCTTTCTTCAGGAATTTTTCCGCTTCAGATTCTCGGAGCAGTCACAAACCAGATACGCAAAGTGCTTCTGATAAAAGGCTTTACAGAAAGTCCTCCGGGGAAAGCATGGAATCCGAAAATGCAGTACAGTCAGTTTCAAAATAAAGCCCTGCCCGCGCTTGAGGCTTATGATGCCCAGCTTTTAACCTGTCTGGAAGCTTGGGAAAATCTGCTTTCGGAAGAAGAAAACTGGGATGCGGATCAGGAGAAAAAAAAGGGGAAAAAGAAAAAGAACAAAGCAGCCACAGACCTTCTGACGGCTGCGGGCAATCCTTATCCGCTGTTTCTGATGCTGCAAAAATCCGAAAAATTCAGCAAAAGCGATCTGCTTGAGGCGATTCAGTCTTTGAGCGAAGCTGATTTGCAGCTCAAAACCAGCGGGCGGAATCCCAGACTTGTGCTGGAAAAAGTCATCCTGCATATCTGCCGTTCCGCCCGCCCCGTGTAGGGTGGGCATTTCATGTCCTTTTCAGCACATCAATCATTGAATAGACCGTTGATTTTGCGCCCTGATTTATCTTTTGAGACAGATACAAGACCGCATCCAGCGTTCCCTTGGCATAGACATCCCGACCGTTGACATTATGCTTAAATTCAAACTTTACCGTGCCATCGCCTGAAATCAGCGTGTAGGTATGCCATCCGTGTCCTTTCAGATAGGCTGCGGGTACGCCCCAGACATCTCTCTGCACATCGGGGTCCCGTTCTTTTCTGATCTCATTTTCGGAAAAAGGCGTTCCCAGCTTATTAAAATACTGCACAATTGCCTTTGCGGTGCCGCTGGTGTCTGCTTTTCCTTTCTGATGACTTTCTTTAACTTCCAGAGAATAGCCCTCAAAAAGTCCGGGAAAGGTATTTGCCGCATATTCCAACATTGCCTGAAAGCCCACGATCTGTTTGGACATGTTCGGCGCGATGACGGCAGCGGTGGCAGATGCTTTCACTGTATTTTCAATAAATTTCCTGTCGCCGCCCGTGGTGCCCATGACAAAAGGCAGATGTTTTTTACAGTAAAATTCGGCATTACCGCTGACCGCCGAGGGATGCGTATAATCCGCAGTGATAAAATTTCCCTGTGTATGTTTTATTTCTTCTATAAGCTGTTCCCGCTCATTCAGATGAATCAGACGCACGGTAACACCGTCAAGCAAATATTCGTTTTCTGTGATTTCAGGCCCCGTGAGCGAATACGGAATCAGTTCAAATCTTTTGTCGTTCAGGGTATGTTTTGCCGCGGTTGCCGCCATGTCGCCGGGCATACCGTTTATCATCAGTTTTATTCGGTTCATTTATATATCTCCTTAATTTATTTAAAATTTCAATTCTCTCGTTCCCACGCTCCGCGTGGGAACGAGATCAAACTTGAGACAGATTTTTTATTGAATTTTAACTGCTTATTTTTATTCATTTATATTAAGTCTTCACTCTGAAGACTTAAAAAGAATTGAAAAAAGTGAATTTTTATGTTTAAACTATTTCCTTGCTTTTATCAAGAAAAAACCCGACTATAATTTTGACATGAAAGACAGTCCGTAAACAGGAAAATCCGAAAGGAGAGTAAGATGATTAAAGCGAAAAGCGGCGATAACGTGAAAACGCATTATAAAGGCAAACTGCTTGACGGCACGGTTTTTGATTCATCCGAGGGCAGGGAACCGCTTTGTTTTGAAATCGGAAGCGGCAGTTTGATTCCGGGCTTTGAAAAAGGCGTTATCGGTATGGCAGCGGGTGATTCAAAAACCATTACCATTCCGCCCGAAGATGCCTACGGATTGAAGCGCAAAGAACTGGTCGCCACGGTGCCGAAAAAAAATATCCCTGAAGATATTGACCCCCAGCCGGGCCAGCAGCTTTCGGTTCAACGCCCTGACGGCAGTTTCTTTAATGTGATGATTACAGAAGTGGATGCGGATAATGTGGTTCTGGATGCAAATCATCCTTTAGCCGGAGAAACGCTGATCTTTGAGGTCGAACTGCTTGAAATTGCATGACTGCTCTGTTTCGACAAGCTCAACAACCGTTTTTTTAACAAAACTCTTACCACGAAAACACGAAAGCTGCGAAAAACACGAAAGCAGAGCGGGCTTTTTTAAATAAAATGACATGTCCGCTGTGTATAACTTCAGGAAAATGCTATGGATAACATGGAACAGGCATTGATATTGATGGTGGATGACAATCCGAAAAATTTGCAGATATTGGGAAGTCTTCTGGAAGGCAAATACAGAACCGCATTTGCCAGAAACGGCATAAAAGCATTGGAATTTATAAATAAAAAAATTCCGGATTTGGTTCTTTTGGACATCATGATGCCTGAAATAGACGGATACGAGGTCTGTATGAGGCTGAAATCCTCTCCGCAAACCGCTGATATTCCGATTGTTTTCCTGACTGCAAAAACAGAGACCGATGATATTGTCAAAGGCTTTGAACTCGGCGCGGTGGATTATGTGACAAAACCTTTTCGGAAGCAGGAACTGCTGGCAAGGGTCAAAACCCATATAAAACTCAAACAGTCCGAAAATAAATTAAAATCCTCACTTTCAGATTATAAAGCTGCCAAAGAATCTGCTGAAACAGCCAACCGCGCCAAAAGCGAATTTTTAGCCAGAATGAGCCATGAAATCCGAACCCCCATGAATGCCATTATCGGTATGACAGAACTGACCTTGCAGAGCGATCTTCGCCCCGAACAGCGTGAAAATCTGCAGGCTGTCAGAGAATCTGCCCGCCATCTCCTAAAAATCATCGCCGACATTCTCGATCTCTCCAAAATGGAAGCAGGAAAGATGGAATTGGAGACTGCGGATTTCAATCTGAAACAGATTTTGAACTCTGTGAACCGCACTTTCTCGGCTCAGGCAGAAAAGCGGGGGCTTTTCCTGAATCTGAATATATGCGACGAGGTGCCGGAATATGTAAAAGGCGATGGGGTAAGGCTCAGGCAGATATTGGTCAATCTCATCGGCAATGCCTTCAAGTTCACGAAAACAGGAGGAATTGCCGTAAAAGTGGCACGCGAAAAGCGAGCCGAATCTGCCGAACATCATAAAAAGATTACGGTTCTTTTTTCTGTCACAGACACCGGCATCGGTATTCCCAAGAACAGACAAGCCGGAATTTTTGAAAGTTTCAGTCAGGTCAGCAGTTCTCTCAGCAGAGACTACAGCGGGACCGGACTCGGACTTGCAATATGCCGTCATCTCAGCGAAATGATGGGCGGCAGGATTTGGCTTGAAAGCGAGGCTTCAGGCGGAAGCACATTCTTCTTTACGGCTGCCTTGGACCCGGGAGACAAAGACAGGGTAAATGACAGCATCGGGAAAAAATCAGCACCCGCAGTACCCGCAAAAGCCCTGAATGTGCTGCTGGCGGAGGACAATCCCATGAATGCGCTGCTGGCAACGAATTTTTTGAAACGTCTGGGGCATACGGTTGTGACGGCAACGGACGGAAAAGCGGCACTGACTGCGCTTGCCGGCGGCAGATTTGATCTTGTTTTTATGGATGTGGAAATGCCCAATATGGACGGTCTGGAGGCGACGCGGCGAATCCGTGCGGGAGAAGCGGGGCAGGAAAATTGCCGTATTCCGATTATTGCCATGACCGCACACGCAATGAAGGAATTCAGGGATAAATGCGAAAACGCGGGAATGAATGATTTTGTGGCAAAGCCGGTGGATTTTTCCCGGCTGAACGAGATTATTGAAAAAAATCTGACCTCACCCCCCGGCCCCCTCTCCGAAGCCACCTCACCCCCCGGCCCCCTCTCCGAAGGAGAGGGGGAGACGACTCCCCTCCCCTTCGGGGAGGGGCCGGGGGTGGGGTGCCTCCTCTCCGAAGGAGAGGGGATTTTAAATTCGGAGGAAAACCTGAGCCGTGTCGGCGGAGATGAAGTCTTTCTCCGGCGAATCTATGATCTTTTTGCAGAAAAAGTACCGGAAGCTGTTGAAAAGCTTCATCAGGCAGTTTTGAGCGGCAATTTGAAAAAAGCCGTTCTGTATGCCCATTCTCTGAAAGGTCCCTTCGGAACTGTCAGTGCGGAATCCTGCCTGAAACTGACGGAGCAGATAGAACATCTCGGCATGGAAAACAGATCATCGGAGATCATGCCGGTTTTTGAAGAATTGGAAAAAGAATTGGCAAAGGTGCTTGAGCAAATTAAGTGAGAAGTGAGAAGTGTTTATTTCTCAATTCTCAATTCTCAATAAAAAAGGTTGGAAAAATGGCTAAATTTTTCAATACAGCAGGTCCCTGCAAACCGGAAATTCACTATACGGTCAATCTGCTTGAGCGTTTTCCGAGCGTGCGGCATCTGATTGACGGACAGCATTTTTTTGTCATGCACGCGCCCCGGCAGACCGGAAAGACAACCTATCTGTATTCATTGATGAAACATCTCAACACAGCAGGCAGATATTCCGCGCTGACAGCAAATATCAACGCGGCTGCCGGCGCGCGGGACAATGACCACGCCATGATGATTGCGGCAGATGCCGTTTACAGACAGGCAAAACTGCATCTTCCTGAAAATGAACTGCCCCCGCCTGTGGAAAAACCCGATCCCTCGGTCTTTCCCTTCGGACAGATGGGAAACTATCTGCGGAGCTGGGCAGAAAAAAATCCCAAACCCATTGTTTTGTTTATCGAAGAAGCAGACAGCCTGCCGAATGAAATGATTTTTATGCTGCTCCGGCAACTGCGGGCAGGCTTTGAATCCCGTCCCAAAGCTTTTCCGCATTCTGTTGCCTTTGTCGGTTTGAAAGACATGCGGAATTACAGGCTCAGAACCGGCTCGGAACAGGAAGACAGAGACATCGGCTCTCTGTTCAATATCAAAGCAAAATCCCTTTTTCTGGAAGGTTTTACCCTCTCGGATATGGAAAATCTCTTGGGACAGCATGAAAAAGAAACCGGACAGATTTTCAGTCAGGAAGTCCGGGCAGAAATTTTCCGTCTCACACAGGGACAGCCCTGGCTCATCAGCGCGCTTGCCAACCAGATTGTCGCCGAAATTCTGGAAAATGATTATAAACAGGAGATTACGCTCAATCATGTCTTGCAGGCAAAAGAAGAGCTGATACTGGGACGCACCAGCCATTTGGACAATCTGATTAACAAGCTGCGGGAGCCTTCGGTCAAAAATGTGGCGGAAGCGGTCATCGGGGGGGAGGCATTGCTCCCTGACCGTTTCAGCGATGATCTGGCATATCTTCAGGACATCGGATTGGTGACAGGCAAGGCGCCGATCAAATTTGCCAATCCCATCTACGCCGAGATGATCCCCAGAGCCTTGAATTACTCATGGCAGGTTTCTTTCAATCAGAATATTGCCGATCAGACGCTGTATGTAAGAGAAGGCAGACTGAACATGGATGCGGTGCTTTCCGCGTTTCAGCGCAATTACAGCCGCTATACGGATTTATGGATTGAAAAATTCGATTTCCGTGAAGCCGGCAGACAACTGCTTTTCATGGCTTTTATTCAGCGGATTGTGGATGCCGACGGCCGTATCGAGCGGGAAATGGCAATGGGAAACGGGCATTGCGATCTGATTGTCACCTTCGGGGCAGAGCGTTTTATCCTTGTGCTGAAATTAAACCGTGATCCCTACTCGGAAGAAGACGGTCTCAGAGAGATCGTGCGGTATCTGGAGCGCATCGGAGAGAACAGAGGCTATTTGGTGATGTTCGGAACAGACCCGGAAATTCCTTGGGAAAAACGAATTTATCGGAAAGAATTTTCACAGGAAGGCAAGAAGATTATTCTGGCGGGGATATGAGACAGGATTTACAGGATTATGCAGGATTATACAGGATTATACAAGATTTACAAGATTTACAAGATTTACAAGATTTTGTCATTTCAATGAACGGAATGAGGAGAAATCCTGTAACTCCTTCATAATCCTGCATAATCCTGCATAATCCTGTAAATCCTGCATAATCCTGTAAATCCTGTATAATCCTGTAAATCCTGTCAGATATAAAAAAAGCCCTCCTTTTTACAGGCAGGGCTTTTTTTTAATTAAGAAAACAACAAAAAACACTCAAAACGCTTAGACGCATCCCGTCGGTTTCGGAAGACCGGCCATCTTACAGGCTCCCTTACCGGGTCCCGAGGGAAAAAGTTCATAGATATGTTTCAGTTTGAAACCTGTTACCTTTGAAAGCACGCGAACCATCGGCGCAATGCCGTTTTTCTCATAATATTCACGCAACACTTTGATAACCTGATTGTGTTCCTCATTCAGTTCATCAATTCCTTCCTGCTCTTTCACCCACTGAACCCATTCTTGGGACCAGTTGGAATAATCATCAATAAACCCGTCCTCATCTATTGTGAACGTCTTTCCTTTGTACTCAACTGTCGGCATGTAAAACCTCCTTCTAAAAAATCATTCCGTTTATTTTTTTCTATGGCACTTAGCCTGTTATCCATTTCCGAAAAAACATGCTGTTTCTGAAAAAACACATTTAACACCATTCATCATAAAAAAACAGATACTGTCTAATATAAAAAAACAGAAATGTCAACCTGTTTTTTTTCTATAATATTCCGCCAGATTCTTTTGGGATTGAGAATTGAGAATTGAGAAATCAATTTTCAATTTTCAATTCTCAATTTTAATATTCCTGCGGCATGGTTTCCAACTGCGACAGCGTGAACACAGGACCGTCTTTGCAGACAAAATCTTTTCCCACATTGCATCTGCCGCACATACCGATACCGCATTTCATCCGGTTTTCAAGGGACATGATAATATGATCATGTGCATATCCCAGCTTGTCCAAAACCGGCTGGGTGAATTTGATCATGATCGGGGGCCCGCAGATAATGGAATATGTGTCTTTATCCGCATTCGGGGCTTTCTTTTCGGTAATGGTCGGGACAAATCCCACATTGTATTTCCAATCAGGGTCTTTTGTGCCGTCAACGGTAATGTTCATGCGAATGTCATCCCGTTTTTCCCACGCGGCAAGTTCGTTTTTATAAAGCAGCATACCGGGGGTCCTTGCGCCGTAAATCACATGAATATCTTTGAATTTCGAGCGATTTTCCGGATGCAGCATATAAATAATGGATGACCGTAGCGTGGTAAAGGCAAAACCGCCGCCGATAATCACGACATTTTTTCCCTTCAGCACATCCCAAGGATAAGGATGTCCCATGGGACCCCGAATCCCCATTATATCACCGACTTTCATGGAATGCAGATATGAGGAAACCAATCCCACTTTGTTCACCGTAAAAGTGACAAATCCCTTTTCTGTGGGAGAGGACGCGATACCGATGGGAATTTCCCCTTTTCCGGTGACGGAAAGCTCGGCAAACTGTCCTGACTGATAGGCAAATTTTTTTTCATCATCAGGATTTAAAAAAACGAATCTGAATGTTTTCAGATTCCTGTCTTCGGTTTCGGTAATGATCGAATCAATACGAACCGGATAAGGCAAATATGGATTTTGCATGGCGTCTCCCTTTTTTCTGTAGCAGGTTGCAGGTTGCAGGTGACAGGTGACAGGTTGCTTGAAACCTGAAACCTGTTACTTGCTACCTGTTACAGTCTCCCGCTTTCGGCTCATAACTGTTCATCTTCTCACAAATTTTTCGGATGTCAATGTTGACAGGACATAGGCGGATACATCGCCCGCAGCCCACACATTGTATCCCGTCACCATACTTATCCACATAATACTTGAGTTTGTGCATAAAACGCTGCCGAACCCGGTGTATTTTTGTGCCTCTGGGATTGTGTCCCGAGCCGTGAAGCGTGAAAAGCGGATACATGCAACTGTCCCAGTTCCGCATCCGAATACCCGATTTTCCCTTACTTTCATCCTGAATGTCAAAACACCAGCAGGTGGGACAACTGTAAGTGCAGGTCCCGCAGTTGAGACAGGCAAACGCGGCTTCTTCCCAAAATGCCGCGTTATACAGTTCCATCGTGGTTTTATCTTTCAATTTGTCCGTGGGAACAAAACTGCTGATTTTGCTTTCAGCGTCTTTTTTCAATGCCTCGATATCCGCGTCGGTCTCCGCATTCCATCCGGCAGCCGCTAACATTTTTCTGCCTTTTTCCGTAACAACTTTGGCAAGAAAATGATCGCCCGCGTCAACCAGCAGCACATCCAGACCCTTTTCATCAAAAGGCCCGCATCCGGCTGACGTGCAGAAGCAGGAAGCGCAGGGATTGTTACACGCAAGCCCTGCAAATGTTGTGGATTCATAAGCCTTCACCCACCAAGGGTCCCGATATTCGGGATTGTCAAAATTTCTTTTGACCAGCAGAAAAGCGGACGCGTCACAGGGACGGATCCCCAGAACTGCCCGGGGCGCATCATTTTTTCGGCATTCTTTCATAAGATGATGATCTGCTTCATTCTCATCCAAAGAATACTCAAACATTGCCTCGGTTTGCGGAAAAACAACAGATTTTGCCGAAAGACGCGTATTTGAAAAATTGAAATCCGGCAGTTCGCCTTTGTCAAGTTCCTTGAAATTATGGCATTCTTTATCTTCTACCGGCCCGAAGAACCGATAGCCGCTGCTTGCTTTATCTAATCCGCCGGCCCAGTCTTTCTTATCAATTTTAATGACCTTCATCGTATTACCCTTCTCAGGTTATTGATTGCTGGCTGCTTGGGTTATCAGTTGTCGGCTTTTAGCGATTAACCGACAGCCGACAACTCTGACAGCCAATCCCAATAACTATTTAATAAAATCTTCAGGATCATTTGTTTTGTAAACATCCAAAGGCGGACGCTGATCCAATGACAGCCCGGCTTCCCATCCGAAAGATTCAAAGCAGTCTTTTTCCAATTTTCTTGTCAGCAGGCGCATGTTGATGCCCACCGGACATGCCCGTTCACATGCCCCGCAATCCGTACATCTGCCCGCACAGTGGTAAGCCCTCAGAAAATGGAATGTTTTGGTGTCAATGGGGTCCGTACTTTTGCCCACCCACTGGGGGCGGGATTCATCCACAAAGCATGTTGGACAGTAACAGAGGGGACAGGCGTTTCGGCACGCGTAGCAGCGAATGCAGGCTGAAAACAGATCATCGAAAAGATGCCATTTTTCATCCGGAGGCATTGCCTCGATTTCCCGGATGTCAGCGTAGCGGTCAACATTTTTCTGCTCTTCCACCAGATCGGCAGCCAGTTCATCATAAATCACCGGATTCCGATGAACACACAAGGCGCAGTTTTTTTGGAGCAGATCAGTCCTTTCATATCTCTTTTCGGCATCCTTTGTTTTGACAATGACTTTTCCGTTTTGTTCCGCAACAGACAGAATTTCCGCATCAGACATGGAAGCGATTTTGCGCCGGTCAATCATTCCCTTACACGGCACGCCGATGATAACGAGCTGCTCTCTTTTGATTTTGTTTTCAATGATATGGGTGACGATATTCCGTGAATCGCAGCCTTTTGCAATCACGCCGATTTTTTCTTTTCTGTCCGTGAGATAATTTGCCAGATTGATACCGCAGTGGCTGTCCCACACCAATTTGCTTACATCTTCGGGCTTTTTCACAAAACAGGGTTCGTTCATCATGGGCATGGTTCCTTGTTTAAAACCGATGACCATATCCACCCTGCCTTCTTTTAGAAGCCTTTCGGATATTTCTCTTATTTTATCTGTGTAATTTGACATTGTTAAGCTACCTTCACATTGGTCTTTACAAATTTTTGATGAGGTCCCAAAGCTCTGACAGCCTCGGTCACTCCGGTGACAACCTCCACAAATTTGGTGGATTCTGCCGAAGATATCCAGGAAAAATGCAGACGGTCCGGCTCGATCCCCATGTATTCGATCAGATTTTTAAACAGGCTGAATTTCCGGCGGGCATAATAATTACCTTCCAGGTAATGACAGTCTCCCGGATGTCACCCGGACACCCATACGCCGTCGGCACCGTTTCTGAATGCGGACAGAATGAATTTGGGACTCATCCGTCCCGAGCAGGGGATACGGATCACCCTGATGTTAGGGGGATACTGCATACGGCTGACACCTGCAAGATCAGCGGCGCCGTAAGTACACCAATTGCAGAAGAAAGCGACTATTTTAGGTTCCCAGTTTGCTGACATGATATATCCTTTCCTTAAAAAGAAAATCACAAAAACGTAACCGCGAAAGCACGAAAATAACGAAAGACACGAAAGCTTTTGCATCTTTGCCAAAACATAAAAGTCGTTTTCGTGTTTTCGTGGTTTTTGTTTTCGCGGTTCACAATTTTTAAATCCTTGTTTCGACAAGCTCAACAATCTTATTAAAAATTTTTTTGTTTTTTTGCAAGATAATTACGGACAGAAATAAAAAAA
>JAIFKL010000260.1 GCA_020049595.1 Desulfobacteraceae bacterium | reverse complement strand
GGCGTTGTAAAATCTGGTTTGACTACCGGCAAAGCTGCATTTTTTATCTCTGTATCAAAACTCGTTTCAATTTTCACAATTTTCTGCAAACTTTCATGATTGTCAATTTGCTGTATAGCAACATTTTCAGGCACATTTTCAGGCTCCCGAATCGGAGGTTTGATAAGACCGCCCGCGCTGTTCACCGGCTCAATCATTCCAATCATTGAGATCAATATCGAAATGCTGTTATTGCTTTCATCACGCAGACGAATCATGTTGCTTTCGGCATCAATGCTTACGATTGTACCTTGCTTTTCTTTGCCGTTTGTTAAAGTGATGACAACTTCTTTGTTTATATTTTTACTGAGTTCGTTTATCATTTATTTTCTATAGCGTTTGATACTTTAAATATAAACACGCGCGCTCCATTTGGAGCTTGTTTTTAATGTCCGTATAAATCCACAGTTCTTGTGTCAACGCCATCTATCTGAATTTCCTAAGAGAATAATCTTCATAGGAGCGACACATTTAAAAACTGAAACAATAAGATAACAAAAAAGGGGGGAATTGTCAAAAAAAATAAACAGGCTGGGAATGTTATTTTATAACATTACAATATGTTAAAATATTCTGTTTTTTTGAAAGGACGGGCGTATAAGTGAGAATTGAGAATTGAGAATTGAGAATTGAACATTTCTCACTTCTCAATTCTCACTTCTACCACCCTTTCCCTCCGATGATGCTCTTGATCCTTTCCTCGGTCTTTTTTTCCACAAGGATCATTTTCTTTGCCTGCGCCTTCTTGATTTTTTCAGTCAGCGTTTTCAGATCCGCCGGTTTTTCAACAAGGTCCATCGCGCCTAATTTCATTGCCTCAATGCCCTTTTCCACAGTGGCATGTCCGGTGAGAAGGATGATTTGCAGTTCCGGCTGTTTTTTCTTGAGAGCCGCAAGCGCCTCCAATCCGTCCATTTCCGGCATCTGAAGGTCAAGGATAACGGCGTCGAATGATTCGCTCTCCACTTTTTTAATCGCTTCCGAAGGGGATGTGGTCTCTGATACATTCATGCCCCGATTCCGCATCCTTTCCCCTAAGGCTTTTACAAATTCTTCTTCGTCGTCAACGAGCAAAATTTTCTCAGACATGGGTTACCTCCTTAAATTGCAGGGTGGACATAAAATGCCCATCTTACACATCAACTCAAATTCATTATGGGGGTGGGCATTTCATGCCCACCCTACTGTTTTTTTGGCAGATTGAGCGTCAACGCGCCCGCGTCAATGATGATACGGGCTTTCAGCTCGTTCATCAGGGATTTCTCCCGTTCCGAAGGAAAAATATCTGTCACTCCGGCGCTGAGATTCCCAAGCGGGCTGAACCGAATACATGCGCCATTTTCCGCCTCTTCTGTGATGATGTCAAGCGTTTTTCCTGATCCGACTGAGTTCAGGGCAAAATCTATGCACAGTCCCATCAGATTTTCCAGCAGAAAAGGCGCGGTGGTGATCGTTATGCGGATCGCCGGAGGCTTTGTTTTTATCGTTACGCCTTTTCCCGAAGCGATTCTGCCGTAAAGCCTTGCCACAAAATCCGACATATCCCCCACATCCACGCTTTTGACCGCCTCATCCGCGCTGTGGGCAAAGCGGTTCATGTTTTTGATGATGCCGTCCGCGCGCTGAATCTGCTGCATGATCTTTTCCGCCAGAACTTTGACCCGCTCCGGATCCATCGGCATCCCTTTTTCCGCCATGAAAGTGAAATCTTCCAAAAGCCCGGCGTTTTCATTCATCACTGCCAGCGCGTTTTTGATCTCATGCGAAATCGAGGCAGACATTTTTCCAAAAAAACGAAGTGAGGTTTCAGCGATAATATCCACTTTTAAACTCCTTGATATTGCTATGAGTTTAATCTTTCCGACTCCCTCTCCCCTTTGGGGAGAGGGCCGGGGTGAGGGGTGTGTGACCCTCTCCCCTTTGGGGAGAGGGAATGAAATCCGATGTTTCTGTACCAGCCGCTTATTTTTGAAGAACTTCATTCATCTTTTCAATGAGCGCCTCGATTTTGACCGGTTTTACCAGATAATAATCCGCGCCGGTCTCTGCCGCACCTGCATTGAAATCCTCTTCAGAACCGTGTCCGGTCATAAAAATAAATTTCATGGCAGGATATTTTTCCTGCATTTTTTTCTTTAACTGAAGCCCGCTGATTTTGGGGAGTTTCACATCCAATACAGCAATATCAAAAGATTGTGTTTCAAGCAGTTTCAGCGCGTCTGCTGCCGATACCGTCCACTCCGCGTCAATTCCCCGGAAGGAAAGCCGTTCCGCCAGCGTTGACACCAGTTCTTTTTCGTCATCCACCAATAATACCCGCATCAGTATTTCCCCCCTCCTTTTCTTCCGATACAAGCGGCAAACAGACGGTAAATGTTGTTCCTTTACCCGCTTGGCTTTGAACATCAATCCGCCCCCCGATTTTTTTCACAAGACCGTAGGTGATGGAAAGTCCCAAACCGGTTCCGCCTTTCTGCGTTTTGGTGGAAAAAAAAGGCTCGAATATACGTTTGATGTCTGCCTCTGCAATTCCGCAGCCGTTATCGGCAAACGAGAGTGAAACAAGACTGTCGCCCTGTCTTTTCACGGTAATGTCTAAAGAACCGCCGTCATTGAGTGCCGCAAACGCGTTGTTAATCACATTGAGAAAGATTTCCTGAAGCTTTCCTCTGTCACTTCTGATCTTGGGAATGTCGTCAGGGACATCCACTGAAACCGAAATGCTCCGGTATTCGGCTTCTTTTCCCATAAAACCGAGAACTTCGAGAATAACCGTTTTCAGATCAAGCGTCTGAATGCTCACATCCGTGTGTCTGGCGAAATTCAGAAGACGCCGGGTGATTGCCGCACAGCGCTCCACCGAGGAGGTGATGCAATCGGCAGTATCTAAGAGTTTCTGATCTTTTGCGTAAATATCTTTGAAAGTGAACATATCCTTGATGAAACCGGCTTTTTCGCTGATAATTGCCAGCGGATTGTTGATTTCATGCGCCACGCCTGCTGCCAGCCTTCCCAGCGATGCCATTTTGTTTGAATATTCCATCTTGTGCATAATCATTGCCCGATTCCGCTCTGCTCTGTGAATTCTGTTCACAAGATAAGTCGCTCCCCCCAGAATCACAAACACAATGACCGTGATGCTGGCACCCAGAAACCACAATATTTTCGTGCGCGTTTTGTACCATGGCTTCATCAGCTCGCCCTGCTGTTTTACAATCATGAGGATAAAAGGCGTATCTGTGATATAGGCATAACCGACAATGACAGGGATTCCCTCTGAAGTCCGGGTTTCAAAGACTTCGGTTGCCGCCGAGAATTTCGGAACCGGCAGAGAAATTTTTTCAAGGACATTGCCGTGATAGCGGGAGGGCGTTTGCAGGATTCCCCTGTGATTGATAATAAAGGCATCGCCCATCCCGCTGAGTTCAAGCTGGGAAAGCAGTTCTTTGAACCTTTCAATGTCAACAGATGCCCGCAACACATAAAAAGAATCTCCTGCCAGACGCTGTTTTATGGCAATCACCAAATGCGGTATGTTTCGGAAACCGAGAAATATGTCACTGATGTAAACGCCCTGTTCCGTCACCTCTTTGAACCATTCCTGTCCGCTGTAATTCTTGCCGCCGAGCTTATAAGGTCCCACATAATTTCTCTGCATTCCTGAGCTGTCAATGATGCCGAGATCCGCAACGCCGCTTAATCCTTTTTTCATATTTTCCAGAATGGCACCGAGCCGGAAGGGATCCTTCAGTTCCTCGACATTATTGTCCTCAATGATAAAATTGAGTGCAAATCTGCGTTCTTCCAGAAAAAAAGAAACCGTGCGCCGTGTATTGGAAACCAAGCGGGAAGTATGCAGCAGAATCTCGGCTTTCGCTGATGCCTGCATCGCGGTGTAGTTTACCAGCGTCATGAAAATCAGGGGAAACACCGTCACCACGAGGGTCAGCAGAACGGTCAACTGCCAGATGCGGCGGAAATTGGACAATCCCCCGGATACCTTCGCGCCTATATCCTCATCATCCCAAAATTCCGGTTTTATTTTTTCCAGTATTTTCAAGTTTCACCTCTGGATTTGCCGCGAATTTTAACCACGAAAGGCACGAAAAAAAACGAAGTCCGCGAAAAATAATTTCGTGTTTTTCGTACCTTTCGTGCTTTTCGTGGTAAAAAAAATACGCACTTCTTTACTTCTTTCTGCTGACCGCCTGTTGCGCTTTTTTCAGCGTCTCACTCAGCAGATTGATGTCAACAGGCTTTTGCAGGTAAGCAAACGCGCCGAGTTTCATGCACACTTCTCTATCTGCTTCGGAGCCGTGTCCCGTGAGAATAATGACTTCGATTTCCGGGCGCGTCTCCTTCACCTTCCGCAACACTTCAATGCCGTCAATGCCGGGCATCTTGAGGTCCAGAATCATGACTTCGGGTTCTTCCTCGTTGAGCAGATTCAGCGCGGATTCGCCGTCATAAGCAATGGCAGAACCCATATCCCGCATGGTCAGACGCTCGGAAAGCGTCTGCACGAACTCCCGCTCATCATCCACCAGCAGCACTTTTGACGGCATTTCAAAATCATATTTCCGGTAAATGTCTGTCTGATGATAGCCTTTGCCGACCCGGGTTTCCACGGATTTGACGCCGGCAACTCTGCCCGCTATGGTCTTGAGTTCTTCTTCAAGGCGGCTCAACAGCAGGACATGCTTGTTGATGGTCAGCGTCACCGAGCCGTCTCTGGCACTCACGCCCGCAGAATGTCCTTCTTTGGCAAGCTCCACCTCGACTTCTGCGGCAAGAATAAAATCCTGCGCGGCTTTTTTCGACGCATCCGTGGGCTTGATGACTTCGCTGCGGAGATTTTTCTCAATCAGTTCGGTGATTTCATCCGCCTTCATTTTGTCCGTGGGAACAACCATGTCGTACAAAGCCGCATCCCAGGGGTCTTTGCTTTTAAACAGCATATTTGCCCATGCGGCAATGTCCTCATCCTGCTGATGAATCATTGCTGCGGCTTCTTTTTCGCCGCATTTCAGTTCCTTACATGCCTGAGAAATTCTGGATTTCATGTCGGCAATCAGGCAGACGCGAAGCACATGGCTGATGTCTTTGGGAATGAGCTGCGCGGCGAATCCGGCAATCATCAGATTGTCTTCTGCCAGCATCTTTGCCGCCGCGAGCCTGAGCCATGCAACCGAGCGTTCTTTCTCATGGGTAAACTTGTTAAATACCGATGATTTTGCCGAAAAAGCACTTTTGATCTTGTTTTCCGGTATTCCGGAAATTTTGCCTGCGGCAGCAACGATATCATTGTCTGTGAAAAGCCGGTATCCGTTTTTTTCCAGAATTTTCCGAATTACCGTATCTTTTTCACAAAAAATCCCGCTGCTTATAGTTATAACTGACATGCTTATCAATCCCCTTTTTCATTTCATGTGTTAAGCATACGGCACACGGTCTGAAGCGGACATCGTTCTTCCTGTCCGTCTTTGTGCGCCTGATCATGAACCGCACAGATAGCGGCTTCCATTGTCGGATAAATGTCATCCTGTATTTCTTCATACAGATGGGTCCGCTTCAATACTTTCATCATGGATTCGTTAATGCCGCTGAAAGAAATACGGATGCCCGCACTTCTCACCCTGTCTATGGTCAGCGACAGGGCTTCTTCGCCTGATGCGTCCATGTCATTAATCCCGTTGGCTGCGATAATGATATGATTGAGTTCTTTCTTTTTCAATATGCGCTCGTTGATTTTATCTTCGAGATAACTGGCATTTGCAAAAAAGAGCGTGCCTTCAAAGCGGATGAGGTCAATGTAGCGGCACTCCAAGAGACGGTGCGCTGCGGCATCCCGAAGCGCCTCATCGTCATGTTTGGAAAGAGAAGCGACCCTGGGCCGCATACTCTTGTAAAGAAACACACAAAGCGAAAGCACCACGCCGACCATAATGCCTTTGTCGAGATGCGGAGCAAAGCCCAGCGTGCAGATAAAAGAAATAACGGAAATCGTACCGTCATACCACTGCGCGCGCCACGCATGGACAAAACCGGATACGTTGATAAGACCGATGACTGCCATCATAATGACGGCAGCCAGCACGGACTGAGGCAGATGATACAGAACCGGGGTAAAAAACAGCAGCATAATGACAACTGCCAGACTTGTGAACACGCTGGACAGACCTGACACCGCGCCGGCTTGGAGATTGACCGCGGATCTGGAAAAAGAGCCGGATGTGGGATAACTTTGTCCCAATGCGCCCAGCATGTTGGCAAGCCCCTGACCGATGAGTTCCTGATTCGGATCCAGACGCTGGCCCGTTTTGGCTGCCATGGCTTTGGCAATGGAAATCGCCTCCATGAAACCCAGCAGCGAAATAATAGCGGCAAAAGGCAGCAGGTGCATGAGAACTTTGAAATTTATTTTGGGAATACCCATCGAAGGAAGTCCCTTGGGCACCACGCCGACCACAGCGCCGCCCCCTGTTATGAGCAGTTTTTCAGGATTCAGCGGGTTATTGCCGACTTTGATTCGCCATGTTCTGCCGTCACCGCCTTCTTCTTTATGCTTGAGATAAAATTTCGCATCGCCTCCGGGCTGTTCCACTCTCGCAAAAAGAAAATTTCTGATTTTTTCCCGGTTGTCCTGCGCCTCATGCTTGAGCCGTTCCATTTTGACGGTAACGACGTTTTCATCATGCACGGCTTCCAGCACGGCAATGTCGTCATGCGCCTGTTTTGCCTTGTCCATGGCATCGGTAATCAGGGTCCGTTCCGCTGCCAGTCCCGGAATCGCCTCAACCGCACGGTTGAAATCCTCAATATGCTTTTTTGCTTCGGGCGATTCAACGGCTGAAATGTTCACGGTCGCGTTGTGTTCAAATCCTGTTGCCCAGGAAACCAGCGTGGTCAGAACCACTGCCACCAGCACGTTGGGAATTTTAGGCGCAATCCGCCTCAGCCCGTACATGATGATAAAAGCAGATATACCCATGAAGAACGTGGTCCAGTGGGTATATAGGGCAGCAGCCCTGCATACCCGGATAATTGTTTCATAATGGTGTTCGGCATCGTCCACATGCACGCCGAACATTTTGGACAACTGCGAAGTGGCAATGATGATGGCTGCCGCGTTGGTAAAACCGTTGATCACCGGATGGGAAAGAAAATTGACCACCAGACCGAGCCTGAGTACGCCGAGCAGAAACTGGAATGCGCCGACCATCAATGCCAGCAGAATGGCATAAGCGATGTAGCCTTCGCTTCCGGCAGTCGCCAGCGGGGCTAAAGAAGCGGAGGTCATCAGCGAGACCACAGCCACGGGACCCGTCGCCAACTGACGGCTTGATCCGAAGAGCGCGGCGATCATGGGGGGCAGAAATGCCGCGTACAGTCCGTAGTACGGCGGGAGTCCTGCCAACTGGGCATAAGCCATAGACTGCGGGATCAGTACCAATGCTACGGTCAGACCGGAAATCGCGTCTGTCCTCAGACTGGCAGTATTGTAGTTTTTAAACCAGGCAAGAAAAGGAAAAATTTTGTTCAGCATCTGCAAAACCTCTTATGATTAAAAGTTAGATGTTTCCGTAGGGACAGACCGGCGGCTGCCTCCAATGTCATTCAGTTAAGAGCGCGAACATCAGAATCCCTCTGGATGTTCCGGATTTTGTAGGGGCAGCTCCCTGTGGCTGCCCTTTGCAGGGTAAGCGTTCGACTGAGCTCACGCCGAAGTCACAGGGGCTTACCCCTACCTCTCTGCGACCGAAAGACACCCCCCCTGCCCCCCTCGATGGGGGATAAGTCTGAAAACAAGACCGGCTTAACTTGATGTCATTCAGGTCATGCTGCCGGCGTGTCTCTGCAAAGCATTCTGCGGCAGGCTGCAAGAATTTCATTATAGAGTGCGCCCGCATCATAAAGATTATAGGTTTTGAATCGTGCGATACCGTCAATCATGGAGAAAATGATCAGAGCGGTTTTTCGGGGATTGACATCGCCCACAGAGCCGTCTTTCTGACCGGTCAGGATCGCCTGTTCAAAAATATCCGCCAGACAGTTGTAAATGGCTTCCAAATGTCCCCTGCACACCGGATTGACTTCGGCAAGTTTATAGGGATAATGGCGGTGCAGCAGCAGGAAATGATCTTCCATAGTTCCAGCCAAATAAAGGTAAAAAAATATGACGCCTTCCATCATTTCCATACCGTTTTCAAACTTTTTTTCGCCGAAATACCGCCCGAATTCCTCTATAATCTCCGCTTTGACATTTTCCAAAACCGCAAGAAAAAGTTCCTCCTTATTTTTAAAATGGTAGAAGATGGTTCCGCCGGCCACGCCTGTTATTTTGGATAATTCGGACATGGATGTCTCGCTGAATCCTTTTTGCGAAAAAAATGCTGTCGCGGCTCGGAGAATCGCTTTTTTTCTCGACATATCTTTTTTTATTTCACCCTGCATAAAAACTGATTAAACAGTCAGTTTATTTAAAATTGAATTTATCAATCTGGAATCAAAGCTTATTTTTTATTTATTCATAAACTGACTGAGCAACCAGTCAGTTTATGAATTAAAAATAAAGATTTTATTTTGCGAAGTCAAGAAAAAAATGAAGGATACGGAAAAATAATTTTGATGTGCGATGAAAGATTCAGGTATCGGATATGAGGTTAGCGGTGTGTAACCAGCTAATTTTTATTCGGTTACGAGGCGCTGCCTCGTAACGCATGAGCCGGCTGCGGCAGAGCCGCAATGACAAACTTCTTTCTTGAAGAAAGAAGTTTGTATTGTTGGAGTGAAAGTTCAATCCTCAGCCTTCAACCCGTTCATCACCTGCCCGGTGATGACTTTGGGATAGAAATAGGTTGATTTTCTGGGCATAATCAGACCTTTGAGCGCAATATCCCTGACCTGCTCAATTTTGGTGGGATTGAGTATAAAGGAAATGTCGCATTTTCCCGCCCCCGGCGCATCAACGGCTTCTTCCGCAATGCTGGAATAGGCAATCAGCTTTTCATTGTCAAGCCCTGCCTGATCGAAACCGAGCATTTCCATAAGGATAAGACGGGTCAGCACCGTGACATCCAGATTCCGCAGCGCATCCGGAATTTCATTGCCGAACATTTCTTTCATCACGCCGGGCTTCAGTGTCAGCAGATACAACTCACGGGTATTTTTCAGGGAAACCCCGAAAACAGTTCGGTCAGTATCAGATTTCAGTTTTGCAAGAAATTCGTTTTTGCCACGGCTGCCTTCTTTTTGGCTGTAAGGTATTCTGACAATATCAAAATAAGCTTCAGCTTTCTGAATAAATTCGGCAAGCAGACTGTCAGAAACGCCTTTCAGCATACGGTGTGCGGGCAGAATCACCACGCCCGGGTCTTCCATGCTGCTCAGATACATCATCACATAATTCGCCGGATGATTTTCCGAAAAATCAGGAGTTTTTGCTGCGAGCCAATCTCTGTAATTCAGGGCAGTTTCATAACGGTGATGACCGTCGGCAATGAAAATGCGGCTTTCCCTCATGGACTCGGACACATATCTGTGAATCTCCGGGGCTGTGATGCGCCACATTTTATGCTGATGCCCGTTTCTTTTTTCTGTAAAAATATTGTCCGGAATTTTGTCCGCAACCGAATTTTTCAGGAAATCAAGAACGCCGTTCCGATCTGAATACAGCGAAAAAATAGGGCTGAAATTGGTATGACAGACTTTCATCAGTTCAAGCCGTTCCGACTTCACCTTGGAAAAAGTTTTTTCATGGGGCAGAATAATGCCTTTTTCAAAAGGCTCCAGACGCACCGAAGCAATCAGTCCGAACCGTGTAATTGTCCGGTCTTCAAAAGGAAATTGAACCGATGTCAGATAAAATGCCGGAGAATGATCCTGAACCAGAATTTTTTCCGAGCGCCACTGCTGAAAACATTCTGCGGCTCTTGTGTGACAATTGTTTCCGGGGCGGTCATTTTCCGCTATTTTGCCCAGAATCAGACGGATAACATTCTGAGAGTGGCAGTCATAAAAATAACACTGATCTTGTTCTGAAATCACATCATAAGGCGGCGCGGCAACATCGGAGAGGTCATGAATTTTATTCGGATTATACAAAATTCCCTTAAAAGGGACAATCTTTGCCATAAGTTTTAATTCCTTATTATCTATATTAATTTGTCTTTACATAAGATGAAAAAGCATTTTTTTACTAATGTTATTTGTAGTTATATATACTGATCCACTTTTGGTTTTTTTGCCGCAGACACACACAGACGGACACAGACAGATATCTGAAAACGGAATACGGCGCATAAGCAAAAAATATGCCGTAAAAAATCAAAATTGAATTACTATACTAAAAAGAATGATATTGTTCAAGTGAAATTATAAAATCGGAAAAAAAGAGGGTTGACATATAGGAATTGAGAATTGAAAATTGAGAATTGAAAAAGGATTTTTATTCTTTTCGTGTCTTTCGTTCCTTTCGCATTTTCGTGTTCCATTTTTTTTAACACAACAAGGAGGATCAGAATGAAAAAAATGCGTGTTCCTCCTTGAGCGGGCGATGGGGATATTTAATGCTTGCACCTAAGACACCGCCTGATACGGGTTTGTTCCGGAATCCCTCCAAAAAATATGCGCCTGTATTTTCCAGACTGCAAGAATATCTCAGCCGCTTGAGAGAGCAGACTTTCGTCCTGAATACAGAACTGACATATTTTAACAGCGGCAGGTCCAAGACATTGGCTGATATGTTTGACAGTCTGGCTGAAGCAGATACCGCCCGAAATATCATTTTGAGATTCGATACAACTTATTTATTTTATATTAAAAAAAATATATCAGCATTTCATGCGATTTGTTCTGAGTTTTTTCTTGATTGCGGAGCTAATATGTGTTAGCTAAGTAAGCATTCGTACATGACCGCATTTATTCTGACGTGTGTGACAATTCCGTAGGATTGCAGGCGATATGGGGGCAGTGATAACATTCAGCTTTTTTTCCGTTGATATGCCATAAAAAATTAAGACCGAATTTTAAGAAAAAGGATGAGATAAAGATGGATTTATATGAAAAATTAAGAGAATCACTGGAAAAGGAGATACAAAAACATCATCTCTCAGGGCGAAATATCAGTATAAGATGCAAAGCACTTTCCGCCGAAGAGGCAATCGGAAAGCCGGAGCATGATGATTATCCGATAATAAAGGGTAAAGAGGTCATGGTCGAAGCTGTTTTTGAGGGCGCGAAAGGACAGGCTTTTACAGATTCTTTTGAAAATGCAGATTATCTTGTTGATGATCTTTTAAAGACAGAGTTAAATTCAAGCAGGCGAAGAGCCAGTTTCATATCCGGCATGAATGCTGTTTTCAGATATCTTAATCTTTGCGATAAGACAATCCACTGCAAGGACGCTGAACCGAAGGAATGTGCAAAAAATCTGCCGGGGGCTGTGGGAACAGGCAAGAAAGTTCTTTTAGTCGGTCATCAGCCGAGATTTCTTGAAATGCTGGCATCAACAAACAATGTCAGGGCGGTTGATCTGGATCAGGATAATATCGGAAAAGAATTTTCCGGCGTCGTGATAGAACCGTCGGAGATGACCTCTGATGCGATAAAATGGTGTGATCTGATTTTTGCTACGGGTTCGACCGTCGTGAACGGGACCATTACAAATTTTCTGAATCAGAATAAACCGGTCATCTTTTACGGTGTTACGATCTCAGGGGCAGCAAAAGTATTGAATTTGAAAACTTATTGTCACTGCGGGAAATGATGTTTAATTTTAATAAAAACAAGGTGATACTGAATCACTATTGAAAATTGACAGGGATATACAGGATGTGAAGGATAACAGATAATATAACATATTGGAATATCATCTATATCCTGTGTATCCATGTTAAAAAAATTAACCCTGCTGTATAAAGTCAAAAGGAATTTTACACGGTTTCCGAAAATTTCGTCTGAGATGCAAAAAAAACTCTTGGACATTTGACAAAACCGTTAGCATAGTATATCTCTCAGAATAACAATTAGATAAAATAAAAAATCAGGATATTATCATGAGTTCCTCTGCAAACTTTTTAAATAAAATGCTTGACTTTTCTAAAAAAAGTCAGAGAGTTGTCTGTCTGTCTGTCTGTCTGTCTGTCTGTCTGTCTGTCTGTCTGCCGAGAGGCACGCCCGGACTTTGTAAAATTCGGGAAAATATTGTCATTAAACGCCGCCCGCTCTTTTCTGCCTGAAAACAGGATGAAAAGAGGGGCGGCGTTTTTTATTCCGGAGCCGTTGTCTGAACCCTGATTTTCAGGATTAAAGGATTTTCATGATTTGTGATTCCGGAGTGCTGAAATGAGCCGCAAGGCGAAATTTTAGCCCGTAGTCCGTAGGTTGGGGTGAGGCACGAACCCCAACAAAA
>JAIFKL010000266.1 GCA_020049595.1 Desulfobacteraceae bacterium | reverse complement strand
CGGATGCGCTGGAGCTTCCCCTGATGGTCGAAAACAATACCTCAAAATTTCACACCGGCTTTACGGTGTCCATCGAGGCAAGAAAAGGCGTCACCACAGGCATTTCTGCCGCAGACCGCGCAACCACCATTCTGACCGCTGTTGCGGAGGGTGCGAAATCAACTGATCTTGTCAGACCCGGACATATTTTCCCCCTGCGTGCAAAAAACGGCGGCGTCATGGTTCGGACAGGACAGACCGAAGGCTCTGTTGACCTTGCCCGCCTTGCCGGATTGAAGCCTTCGGGCGTGATTTGCGAAATCATGAACGACGACGGCACGATGTCCAGAATGCCGGATTTGGAAAAATTCAGCGAAGAACATCACATCGGCATCTGCACCATTGCGGATTTGGTTGAATACCGGATGCGGACAGAATCTTTTGTCCACCAAGCCGCGCCGGAAACCGTACTGCCCACCGGTTTTGCAGGAGATTTCAAAATACGGGTGTATGAAAGCGAGTTGGATGATCTGCTCCATATCGTTATGATTAAAGGCAATATCGAGCCTGACAAACCCATTCTTGTCCGTGTGCATTCGGAGTGCATGACCGGCGATATTTTCGGTTCGATGCGCTGCGATTGCGGGGATCAACTGCATAAGGCAATGCAGATAATGGACAGGGAAGGCGCGGGCGTTCTGCTTTATCTCCGACAGGAAGGGCGGGGCATCGGTCTTGTGAACAAGCTGAAAGCTTATGCCTTGCAGGATCATGGGCTTGACACGGTTGAGGCAAATGAAAAACTCGGGTTTAAGGCAGATATGAGAGATTACGGCATCGGCGCGCAGATTCTCGCGGCTGTGGGCGTGAGAAAAATGCGGCTGATAACAAATAATCCCAAGAAAATGGTCGGATTGGAAGGCTACGGTCTCAGCGTTATAGAACAAGTTCCCATCGAAGTCGAGCCGAATGAATTTAACCGCTGCTATCTGGAATGCAAGAAGCTGAAAATGGGGCATCTGCTGAATATTGATGCGAATCCTTAGAGTTAATTTTATACCTGATTTTTTATATTGCGGATTCCTGTAGAAACAGGAATCCGTTTTTCCCGAGTCGGTGTTTGATGCAGTTATATTCAAGGTTCATAGATGCTGAAAAAATTTGCCGTTCAAAATTATAAAAATATTACGATAAAAGACGCTTTAATATTCAACAATCTCAATATTTTTATCGGTTCAAACAACAGTGGGAAAAGCAATTTGATAGAGGCAATCAGCTATCCGATTGACCTTTTCAAACTCGGATTTGAGCAGTCTGTTTTGAAAAGAAGATTCAGAGCAATGCTGAACCGTTACGCAGAAAGCGATAAAGTTTCTTTTGAATGGACAATCAATACAGCATCCGGATATTCGGACCTGACATATACGTTAAGCCTTTTGATTCCGGAACAGGATTATCACTACAATACAATGATAGATGCTGAGAAGCTGGCTTACGCCGAGTCATTTCAGGGGCAGAAAAAGCCTTTTCAATGGGTCAGTTGCCATGACACAGTCCGGGGCGAATGTTTTTTTCCCATAAAAAAAGCCGGGAAAATAAGCAGTCTTAAAGTCGAAGCCAGCGCAAAAGAAAGTATTTTCAATCAGATTGACAGGCTGTTCAAACGCAAAGATTTTACACAGTTTGTTTATCCGGTGTTTTACGGCACGGTTGAATCGGTAAAAACTTATTTCGGGGGCTGGAAGTATTATCAGCTTGCAAATATATCTGTCAGAGATATAAAATCATATTCAAAGCTTCGCGGGGAGGAAAGATTTGTCAATGAGCAATGCAGTAATTTTGCAAATGTTTTAAGGGTGATTTTTCCGAAATATCCCAGTTTTAAAATGGAATATCTTGAACAGCTTCGGAAGTTTATGCCTGTTGACAATCTGGATTATGAAATTATCGGCGAGGAGAATGTCAATATCTTTTTAATGATTAAAAACAAACGGTTTGAATTAAATGAACTGTCTGACGGTACGGTGAGGCTGATGGTTCTGCTTTTTATTCTCTGTTCCCCTGAAAAATCAAAATTGCTGTTTATTGATGAGCCTGAACTAAATCTTCATCCGGCATGGCTGCGAGAATTAAGCAATATCATCAGAGACGCCAGCAGTGAAATTCAGATATTTTTAAGCACCCATTCTCCCGAACTGCTGGATCCAATGACATCTTTACTCATGCAGAAACAGGCAAATATTTATATTTTCAGCAGAGAGGGAAAAGTAAGCCCCTTGGTTCTAAGTGAGGAACTGAAAGATTTTATAAATGAAGGATGGGAATTAGGGGATTTGTACCGTGTCGGGGACCCTTCGGTAGGGGGATGGCCGTGGTAGTTTTATGCGCTTATACCGGCGGCTATACAGAACTTGGCGGAGGAGAGGAATTTCTGAAGAAAATTCGCAGTGATCTTGAGTATAAAAGAGTTGTTCCCGCTATAGTCAAAAGGGGTCCGAAATTCAAACGGGAACAGCTTGCTGAAATAAAGTCCGATGACAGCGGAATTACAGGCGGCAGTCTTTTGGAAAAAATACTTGAGAGGTTCAGAAAAAGCGAATATAATCAAAGTGCTGCTGCCCTTATTGTTTTAGATGATACAGACTGTAGGATGCAGGATGCACAAAAAAAATACGATGCTTCCAAAACCCGCTTCATCGGGAAAATAAGAGAAATTAATCCTCATATTTCTATCATTTTTTTCTTTGCTGACCCGGAAATTGAGATATGGTTTTATTATGATGCAAAAAATATTTTTCATAATAATGTTCAACTGGTCAGGCAACTGAACAAAGCTTTTGATGAATACAGAGATGAGGGATGGTATTATGACGCTTCAAAAGGCTCGTGTGCGAAAAAATATTCCGAAATATTTACTCATATACTGAATGAGCAAAAAATACTTTACTCTAAAAAACAGGATGGCTCAGATTATTTGAGAAAGGCGTCTCCCTTTGCAATTGCCGAAAAAGACCGTGAGATATACAAAGCGATAAGGGCTTTAAAATCCATAAAAATTGAGCAGAATCATTAAACATCTTCAAGGCTTTCAGGAAAAATTTTATTGCCTGAGACATCGTTTTTTCATGGCGCAACTGAAATCGGTCATCTGGAGAAATTACAGCGCAGGCGATGCAAAAGAGCTGGGAAAGCCCCTTTATGAAAACAGCAGGGCGGATCGGCGTCTTTTTAATCTTTACTTCAGAAATTATCATTTTGAGAAAAACTTTTATACAAATTATCATGCGCTGTGGAAGCTGTTCTGCACGGAAAAAAAAATCGCAATTCACCGAAAATTTTATGTTTATGATATTGCCTGCGGTCCCTATACGGCGACAGTCGCTTTGCTGAATTTTTTGGAAAAACACGGCGGGTTAAAAGGAAAGTCTTTTTCATTCAACTTTTGCGACAAAGGGAATCTGGTTTTAGAAAGACTTTATCAGGCGAATAAAGACACGGCGGGGATTGATTTTCCGATTCCCTGTTTCTGGCAAATCAGCAGTCGTTTTGACTTGGACGAGCGAGATATTTGTATCCGCCAATGTCTCTACGGCTTGCGATGGGGCTGCCGGTCGTATCAGCATAAAATCGGAGAGAGCAAAACGCTGAGTGATAGCCGGGAAACCGGCGTCAATCTGATCTTTCTCTCTTATCCGGGAACGGCTTATGAAGAGAAATTCATCACATGCGCGAGGCAGATTATCAGCGCGTTTCAGCCGGAGCAGAAAGGACTTCCGACTTATATCATTTACTCCCATTATACGGGAGACGAAAATATGAAAGCTGATTTCAAAGAACTGATTAATTTCAATGTAATATCTGAAATCTACAGCGGAAATGAGCCGATTCCTTTTCGTGACTACTATTATTATATTTATGAATTAGAAACAGCCAGATGAGCCTAAAATTTTATTCTAAATCTGAAAATACAGATAATTGCCCTTGTGAGATATTCTGTCATGAAGAAAAAGCGCAATGGCACTGTCTTCCTGACCCCGAACTTTTCGAGGGTTTGTCAGCAGAAGATGCAGAGAATTGGAAGGCATATCTCTACACAAAGCCGAAAAAGCAGGGACAGCGTTTCAATCTGCGGAGTCATGCAGTTGCGCTTTATGATCCTTTTGCCGCACGCAAGGACTTTGCCGCAGGCAGGCGCTGGTGCGTCAATGTCTATGTAGGCTGCGCGCATAGTTGCAGATATTGCTACATTGCTGCTTACATCAGAAAGCCTTTTGAGCCGAGACCGAAAAAGAATTTTGAAAAGCTGCTGCAAAAAGATTTCAAAGAAATAGAGAAGCTTAATCTTCATCCTGCGCCGGTTCATATCAGCAATTCTACGGACCCTTTTCAGCCTATAGAAAAGATTCATCGGCATACGCTGTTTCTGTTGCGGGAAATTCAGGCGAATCGCAAATGTTTCACCACGATTACCATGCTGACGAAAAATCCGGCGATGTTGTGTGAAAGCGAGTATTTAAACATCATACAACAGCTTGAAAATTTTCAGGTAGAAGTAACATGTCCCTTTTACAGAGATGAAATCCGAAAGTATTTTGAACCCGGTGCGCCGACCGTTGAAAGCCGTCTGAAAGCCATAGAGGAATTGCGGGAGAACAACATTACGGTTTCACTGCGTATTGATCCTATATTTCCCAGAGAACCGCTGCCGGAGCAGTTTTTCAGAAAGCCTTTGCTGGAAGATTACGGTGCGCCGGAAAGCCACACAGAAGAAGACATTGAGCAGTTAATTCAATTTGCCGCAAAAGTCAGATGTAAACGCATTATTGTCTCTCCCTTGAAATTAGTCATGGGACGTTTTGCGGGCAAGGATTTGCGCCCGGATTATCTGAGACTGTATTCAGAAGCCAATCAGGGCAAGGCAATAAAAAAAGGTTCATCTTATCGGCTGTCGTGGGCGTTATATCGCCATTGGGTAGAAAAACCGAGACAAATAGGAATGTCGCTGGGAATACCTGTAATTTACTGTAAAAATAATTTGTTAAAGACTGATTAATTCATCATAATGACTTATGCACTTGCCGAGTTAAATAAAATGGCTTGTTCCAGCGCGGAGCGGGGATAAGAATTAAAATGCCTATCATATCAAAATTTTATGGTATAATCATCAAAATGTTTCATGATGAAGGAAAGCATCATCTTCCACATTTCCATGCCGAATATGGGGGAGAAAAAGCTGTTTTTCTGATTGCTCCTCCGATAAGACTCAAAGGCAATGTAAAAAAACGGGCTGAAGCGATGATATTGGAATGGGCAGAAAGATATCGGAAAGAACTTATGGACAACTATGAAAGAGCCATGCAGAAAAAACCGTTAAACAAAATAATGCCTATAGATGATTGAAAGGAGAAAAAGATGGAAAGCGTACTTTATAAGCCTGCGGCTCAGAATTATTTAGATATTGACAGCGATGATGATTTTCATCTGATTGAAGTAACTGATGCCGAGTATTTCAAAGATTACAAACTTATTCTCACATTTGATAACGGCGTCATAAAACTTGTTGATTTAAAAGACAGAATTGACGGAGAAATATTTGAACCTTTAAAAGATATTGAATATTTTAAGCGGGTAAAAGTTGATCCTGAACTTGGGACAATATGCTGGCCCAATGAAGCGGATTTTGCGCCGGATACCTTGTATGCCATCGGGGAACTTTTATAGCGATTGCAAATATAATGCTGAGTTTTATAATAGAGCTTCTCGCTCTGATAAAAGGTTCCCGGAAAGAGGCTTTTATTTCTCGCAAAGAACGCAAAGTACGCAAAGAACAAAGAATTATTTTATAAAAAGCTTTTTTTCTTTGCGCTCTCTGCGTGCTTTGCGAGACATTTTACTGCCTATTTTTATTTCTCGCAAAGAACGCAAAGAATTATTTTATAAAAAAGCTTTCTTTCTTTGCGCTCTTTGCGTGCTTTGCGAGACATTTTACTGCCTATTTTTATTTCTCGCAAAGAACGCAAAGAATTATTTTATAAAAAAGCTTTGTTCCTTTGCGCTCTCTGCGTCTTGGCTGAAATCAGATGCGAGACATTTTACTGCTTATTTCCGATAAAGAAATTCTAATATAGGAGAAAAACATGCCGAAAATTTTTGAAGGAAAACTGCTTGCCGAAGGTAAAAAATTCGGCATCGCGGTAAGCCGTTTCAACGACTTTATCACAGACAGACTGCTGGGCGGCGCGATGGACGCGCTCATCCGCAGCGGCGCGAATGACGCTGACATAGACATCGTGAAAGTGCCGGGCGCGTTTGAAATCCCGCTGATCGCCAAAAAAATGGCGAAAAAGAAGAAGTACAACGCGATTATATGTCTCGGCGCGGTGATTCGCGGCTCCACACCCCATTTTGACTACGTGTGTTCGGAAGTGTCCAAAGGCATTGCCTTAGTCAGCATGGATTCCGAAATTCCGGTGATTTTCGGAATTGTAACCACAGACACTATTGAACAGGCAATCGAGCGCGCAGGAACCAAAGCCGGAAACAAAGGCTGGAGCGCGGCAATATCCGCCGTGGAAATGGCAAATCTGATCGAAGTCGTCACTCAGGGCTGATAATTATGGGAAGTTCCCGAACCAAAGCACGAGAACACGCGCTTCAGGCACTTTTTTATATGGATGTGCGTCAGAATGCGTCTGAAGAAGCCATCTCGCTCTACTGTAAGAACTTTTCTCTTCCGAAAGATGATCTTCCTTTTTTTCTCGAATTGGTAAAAGGAGTGCTTTCGCTCATCACCGAAATTGACGAAATTATTGAGCGATTTTCGGAGAATTGGAAAATGAGCCGCATGTCCTGTGTTGACAGAAATGCCATGCGGATCGCAGTGTATGAGATGCTGTACCGTGATGACATTCCCGAAAAAGTATCTATAAACGAGGCGATCAACCTCGGCAAAGACTTCGGGAACGATGAATCCGGAGCCTTTATCAACGGCATTCTTGACAGCATTCGGATCGCAATTGAAAACAGGGAAGTTCAGAAAGTGAAAATCGGGAAATAGAAATTCTGTATATTTTTATCTCTCGCAAAGGCGCAGAGAACGCAAAGAAAAGCTTTTTTTACAGAAAATCGGCATCCGAATATTCCGTAGGGGCACGCCGCCGTCGTGCCCCTACTTTGCGCTCTCTGCGCCTTTGCGAGAACTTTTTATTTCCGAAAGAATACACACAAGGAGAATAAACAAAAACAATGGATGTAAGAAAAATTTTGCTCACAGAAGATGAAATGCCGCGTCAATGGTACAACATTCTTGCGGATATTAAAATGAACCCGCCCCTCGGACCCGACGGCAAGCCGATCAGCCCGGATGCGCTGGCGCCGGTTTTTCCCATGAATCTTATCGAACAGGAAGTCAGTTCGGAAAGGTGGATCACGATTCCCGATGAAGTGCTGAATGTCCTGAGCATCTGGCGTCCCTCGCCGATGGTCAGAGCGCGTTCTCTTGAAAAAGCACTCGGTACGCCTGCAAGAATTTATTTTAAAAATGAGGCATTAAGCCCTCCGGGAAGCCACAAACCCAACACCGCTGTGCCGCAGGCATATTATAACAAGGTTTTCGGCATCAAAAAGCTGACCACAGAAACCGGCGCGGGCCAATGGGGAAGCGCGCTGGCATTTGCCTGTTCACAGTTCGGATTGGAATGCAAGGTGTTTATGGTCCGCATCAGTTTTGACCAGAAACCTTATCGGAAATCGCTGATGGCAGCCTGGGGCGGAAACTGTGTGGCAAGCCCCAGTAGGGAAACCAAAGCCGGACGCGATGTTCTGGAACAATTTCCGAACAGTCCCGGAAGTCTCGGCATTGCCATCAGTGAGGCAATTGAGGAAGCCGTCGGCGATACAAGCGGCCAGACCCGCTATTCACTGGGGAGCGTTCTGAATCATGTGATGCTGCATCAGACCATTATCGGTCTCGAAGCGCAGAAGCAGATGAAAAAAATCGGGGAATATCCGGATATTGTCATCGGATGCGCGGGCGGCGGAAGCAATTTTGCCGGTCTTGCCTTTCCTTTTGTTCTTGACAAAATCAACGGGAAAAAAGTTGAAATCTATCCGGTTGAACCCACTGCCTGCCCCACGCTGACAAGAGCGCCCTTTGCCTACGATCACGGTGATTCCGCAGGATATACGCCACTGCTCCCCATGTACAGCCTCGGACATACCTTTGTGCCTGCGCCCATTCATGCGGGCGGGCTTCGCTATCACGGCATGGCACCGACCGTCAGCCAGTTGGCAACGGAGGGCATTATCGAACCCAAAGCCGTTACTCAGTTGGCGGCATACCAAGCCGGTGTTCTCATGGCAAGAACCGAGGGCATTATTCCCGCGCCGGAAACCAACCATGCGCTTGCCTGCGTGGTAGATGAAGCCCGGAAAGCAAAAGAAGAAGGAAAAGAAAAAGTCATTCTTTTCAATTTCAGCGGACACGGGCTGATTGATCTGGTGGCTTATGACAAATATTTTTCAGGCGAGTTGAAAGACTATGTGCTGAGTCAGGAAGAAGAAGATAAATTTGAAGCCTGTCTGAAAAATTATCCTAAACCCCAACTGCTTAAAAGCCGGTAAAATATTAGCCACGAATGGACACGAAATTTTTAACCACGAAGAACACGAAAAATTATAAAGAACACGAAATCAGTTTTATTTTCTCTTATTTTCTCTCGTTTCTCTCGTTCCCACGCTCCGCGTGGGAACGTCGGGCGACCCTTTCACGGGCGGGCTGCGCGTCCGGGCGGCATTCCCACGCGGAGCGTGGGAACGAGACCAATGAGATGAAATATTCGTGTTCTTCTGTTCGCGAACAATTCGTGTGCATTCGTGGTTAAAAAAAATTCGTGGCTCAAAAACACAAAGTTGCAGTCTTATGAATGATAAATTTTCCAATGCGGAGCGGCGTTGTCCGAGACTCGGCGGTCCCGTATCCTTTTCATATTGTGAAAGCTGCGGAGAGCATCAACTGCCCTGCTTCAAGATTTTTGACTGTTGGTGGGAATGTTTTGATGTTGCCGCATATTTGAAAAGCAAATTGTCTGAGGATCAGTTCAGCAGACTTGTCAATTCAAAACCGAAAGCCAAAGTCGCAAGTATTCTTGATCTGATTGAACAGGCGAAAAAATCGAAGCAATAAGCTTCACCATTACCCGTAAAGCGGGTTTGAAACCCGCTTTACTGTGCTTGCCCGCAGAGCGGGTTTGAAACCCGCTTTGAAGAGATTTAAGTATTTAATTTGAATATAATATATTAAACTCATAGGAGGTTATACTTGATTATCAAATCATTAGTCGTAGGTCCGATCATGGCAAACTGTTATATTCTGGGATGCGAGCAGACTAAAGAAGCGGTAGTGATTGATCCCGGAGATGACACACACAGAATTTTGATGATGCTTGCGGAATCAGCGTTCAAAGTGAAGTATATTCTGAATACCCACGGACACTTTGATCATGTCGGGGGCAATAAAAAATTGAAGGACGCGACCGGAGCCGAGCTGATGATCCATGCCGCGGATGCGCCTATGTTAAAGCAGCTTTCCGCGTCCGCTGCAAACTGGGGGCTTCTTGCAGATGATTCTCCGCCTCCGGATCGCACCATCACGGAAGGCGATACGATTTCCTTCGGGAAAAATATTACGCTGAAAGTCATTCACACGCCGGGACATACTCCGGGCGGCGTTTCTTTCCATACGGATGAAAAGGTGTTTGTCGGCGACACGCTTTTTCAAAGTTCTATCGGACGCACCGATTTTCCGGGCGGAAATTTTGAAACGCTCATTTCCAGCATAAAAAATAAGCTGTTTGTGCTGGGGGACAAAGTGGAAGTTTTTACCGGACACGGGGAACCGACGACTATCGGCAGAGAAAAGCGTTTCAATCCTTTTCTCCACTAATTTCTGATTTGCGATTTACGATTGATTTTCCCGCTCCGCCAGCATCCCACAACACTCTTCAGACAATCTTTGCGCCCTCTGCGTGCTTTGGCGAGAACTATTTATTTTTTTCTCGCAAAGAACGCCAGGAGCGCAAAGGTTTCAAAGATATTTCAGATCATCTTTGCGTCCTCTGCGTGCTTTGCGAGAACCATTTAAGAGCGGTAATCATGCTTTAACTTTTTAGCGAGGTCTGTTTCGGAACAGATAGGCTGTCAGTTTTTTGCCTTCTTCGCATTCGTTTTTGAAGTCATCGGGAAATTGCCAGCGCAGGGATTCGTAAAGCGCAAAGCGGTGAAGATCAAAAGCGGCTTCAACTAATTGACCGTAAATTCTGGCAGCCTGCAATATCCAGCGGTAAGCGATCAACACCGCCAAAATACTCACCGGAAGCGCCCACCACGCGTAAACCGTCCAGATTATAAACAATGCGCCCCAACTCCACACACGCACTGCCGTGTCCAATTTGTCTCTGGCTTCGGCAAGTTCTTTTTTCACCGGCTCCGGCAGCACGAGCCAGAGCCGATGCCAGCACACAAAGGCATTCAGCCCGTATTTCTGCTCGGGGCGCATTTCCACCGCACGGAGAAAATTTCCCAGATCGGTCGGCATTCGGTGCGCCGGATTTTCGGGAATATACACCAGTTCGCTTTCGATGCGGGCAAGTTCCGCATCTTCTTCGGGCGTTCGGACAGATTTGATTGCCAAATCCTGATATCGCTCGTATTTTATTTTGTAGAGAGATTCCTGAATGTCTCTCCGCCATGCCCAGAATCGCCGGGGAAAAGGGCAGTAGCCTTCCAGAAATCGGAGTACAACTAAATCAAACTGTTTGACGATGTTGGCAATTGCGCTCACCATCACCATTAATCCGAAGATACAGAGCAATGTCGGCACCGGCTTGAATGAATTGCTGACCCATTCAAATAATTTCAGCCAATCCGCGCTGCACAGATCATATTTTCCCGATGCCCACGCCACAAATCCGCCGAACCAGAACAGCACGCCGGATTTGAGCAATACGGCTGTCCATTGCTCAATCGGGCTGCCGACCCATCCTTCGCCGAAATCGGAAACCATCATTGTTAAGATTTTCCTATAAATTTAAAAGAGATGTTCAATTCACGGCACATCGGTATATCTTCGCTGCCTATTCTTGACCAGTCTCTTGTTTTACATGCACATTCGGAAAAGGCGCATTTGTCTCTTTGTCCGGGGCAGGTGTATATCTCCCTTCCGTGAACAGATGTCACTCCGTTTCCGGGTAAGCGTGAAATCATTCTCGTTCCGTCCGCAGAATCGCCTTTGTTTTCAAAAAATTTGTCTGTCCATTCTTCTGTTTTCTCATGCCGTTTCAGCAATCGGAGAATATCGGTATCTGTCTTTGCGCCAGTGTGAAGCTGCTTCAGCAGGGCGTCAAGTTCCTGTCCGATTTTTTCCGCCTCATCTCCTGCCAATTCTTTCAAAAAAGGGCGAATGTCTCTCGCCGCCTGCAAAATGTCTTCTGTTTTGTACATGGTATTACTCCTTAATGTATTGTTTTGTATACGTCTTTCCGATGACGTATGGCAATAATATCTATCACTCGTTTTTTATCATAAACTGCATAGATGATACGATATTCACCTATACGGATGCGCCACAGATTTTCTTCTCCCTGTATCTTCCGGCATCCTCTCGGACGGGGATTTTCGGCTAAAGATTCAATCTTGGAAAACAATCTGTTTATTACAGAATCAGCAAGTAGTTCAAGTTCTTTACGGGCTGAACGAGTGAAAACAACGGCGTAGCTATCCATCAAGCTTTCCTTGCTGTTTCAATCTTTTTCTGACAGATTCCAAAGACTCACGGGGTTCATCCTCTCTTGACCGGGCAATCAACCTGTCATAAAAATCTTCCCACAGGTCTCCGTGTTCTTTGAGATCAATAAGAACAGCCGTTTTTTTTCCTTTGTCATCCACTATAAATTGGATACCTTTCATTTTATTTGTCTCCTATTTTGCGATGATAATTCAGCGGTCAGTCCCGAAGGGACGGTTGATTTTTCCTCAGTCGTCCCTACGGGACTCGAATTGATTTTTAAATTTCTGTTATCCGGCAATTTATTGCCGGTCTATTCTCGGATGTCCCTTCGGGACAAAAAATATCACCGTTCCAAAGTCCCGTAGGGACGCATGAAAATAGACCGGCAATTTATTGCCGGAAAAATTCGCCCGCATCATTTTTGAGTCCCGTAGGGACGGTTGATTTTTTAGTTTCTGTTATCCGGCAATTTATTGCCGGATAGACAAAAATCACACCCCCATATATCCAAACCCCGCCCAATGAAAGGGATGGGCATAATGCCGCTGTTTAGAGTTAGGCGTCTCAAGCAGAGTTCGTTCAAGATAATTGGCGGTCGGATATGCCATTTTCGGGATTTCGGGTTGGGGCATCTTCGTTTTTTTCATCTCGAAATACTCCTGTTTTTCCCGATTCGTGGTATCCCGCATCCAGATTTGGGCTTGGCGCAGGGCTTCCGGCGGAGACATGCCCTGTTTCCGCCATGACTCGTAGAAATAAGCCATGAGCATCATGGTGCTTGAGTCATACACCGACCAGAGCGAAGCCATCA
>JAIFKL010000231.1 GCA_020049595.1 Desulfobacteraceae bacterium | reverse complement strand
TACTGAAACGGGTTTCAAACCCGTTTTACTGAGATTTTTCGCTGCGCTCAGAAGGTTGTTGAGCCTGCCGAAACAATACCACTACCCACTGTCTGATCTGCATGAGATGTAACATTTTGTATTTTTAAAATTCTTCTCCAAAGATACAACAAAAGAGGGAAGAGAACATGAGATATATGAGGTACAGCAGATGGAATGGCTTAAAGATTTGATTGATTACGGAATCATTGCCTTTTTGGGTCTTATGAGCATTGCGGCTGTCGCGGTGGCAATTGAAAGGTATCTTGTTTATAAGCATATACGGATAGAGGATTTTCAGGATAAAAAAGCATTGGAGCTTGAAATCACAAAGAAAATTCATATCATCGCTACCATAGGAAGCAATGCGCCTTATGTCGGATTGCTGGGTACGGTACTGGGAATTATGCTCACCTTTTACACAATGGGCCAGGAAGGGTTTATGGATACGGGCAAAATAATGGTGGGACTCAGCCTTGCATTGAAAGCAACCGCTGTGGGACTCCTTGTGGCAATCCCTTCAATTGTTCTGTATAATTTACTGTTAAGAAAGGCAAAAGTTCTTATGATGCAATGGGAGATTTACCATGGACGAGAAAGAGTTTGACTATATGAATGTTATTCCGCTTGTTGATGTGATGCTGGTACTTTTTACCATCGTACTTATGACGTCAACATTCATTGCTTCGGGAGGGATTCCTGTCGAACTTCCGAAAGCATCAAAGAATTACGAGGAGACATCAAAGGCGCAGACCGTCGCGATAGAAAAAAACGGCGGTATTTTTCTGAACTCAACGCCCGTAACGATAGACAAACTGAAGGATTCCATGAAACTGATCGGCAGGGATATGCCTATACTCATCAGAGCAGACAAAGCTGTCAGCGTTCAGGCCTTTGTGGATGTTCTTGATATTGTAAAGAATCTCGGTTTCAGGAAAGTAAGTTTGCAGACTCAGGAGAGGAAATGAGCTATCAGTCAAAAGGATTGCAGATTTCATTACTGATTCATGCCGCCATATTTTCGCTTATTACCTGCACGAATATCTCCGAATCCCGATCAAATCTGCCTGTTGTCATTGACTTCAGCATTATCAAAGAGTCGGAAGAGGAGAACACAAAAGCGCCTGAACCTCTTCCGGAGCCGCCGCCTCAGATGAAGGAAGAAAAGATAGAAAAAAAACCGGCTGTTCGGGAGATCAGCGCTCCGCCTCAGACAAAGATAAAACCTGTTCAAAAGAAAGAAAAAGGATTGCCAGTCAGGGCAGAGAAAAGCAGAAAACACAAAGAAAAAGCGAAAGAGCTTGTCCCTGCGGAGAAAAAAGAAGCTCCCCCTGTAGAAAAGCAGGTAAAAGAAGAAATTCCCCCTGTCGCACAGGTAAGTGAAAATGTCAGCGAGCAGAATGCGCCTTCTGTACCGGATGCTGTGCCGTCTCCGCCTTCAGATACCGAAAACACTTCATCCGCTCCTATTTCACAGTCTCCGGCTTTATCGGATGCGGCTGCCGCAGGCGGCGGTGCAGGCAATGCGTCTTCGGATTCTCAAGGCGGCAGCAGCGGCGGTATGCTTGCCTCAAAATCCGGTTCAGGCGGGACCGGATACTCCAAATCCGGTTCGGGGGGTTACGGAACCGGCGGAGGACTCAGATATCGTCATAAAGAAATGCCTGTTTATCCGACTTTGGCGCGCAGATTGGGAAAAGAAGGAAAAGTTCTCCTCAGACTTACCATTGATGAAAACGGGTCCCCTGTGAATGTCGAGGTGGTTGAGGATTCGGGATACGGCTTTGCGAGTGCGGCAATCGCGGCTGTAAAAAAATCAACATTTATTCCGCCGACATTGAACGGCAGACCCGTATCCGCAAAAGCTTTGCTGCCTGTGATTTTTACACTCAGGTGATCGCCGCTTCCCGCGCGGCTGCCTTTGAGTAATTGGTAGTGGTATAATACGGAGGTGACGCCTCAAAATCACCCAGTTCCACACCCCTACCCGCAGGTGAATATTGTGTCAATCGCTTCTCTGATATTTTACTTTTTTGTTTAAGCAAAAGAAAAACTTGACAATTAACGGCAATTCAGTTACAAATATAGTTTAATTTATCGCAAGAAGCGATATTTATTACAGTTTTATTATTACAGAAAATAAAAGAAAGCCAGAAGGCTGAAATTGATTTATCCTTAGTTTCCGGACCCGAGTTCGGGAATAAGATTGCTGATTTCAGTCTGCTGGCTTTTTTTGTTTTCAGAGGAAAAAGTTTAATTTTTTCAAATTGTTAATTTACAGGAGGAAAAATGCAGAAAATTATCTGTGTAACAGCATTATGGATGCTGGCAATGACCGCATGTTTCAGCCATGCCTCGGAACAGAACGAAATCCATAAAATGGAAGAGATTACCGTAACAGCCACTAAAACAGAGGTCAGCGATGACACCGTGCCGTTTACCTCGCATACGGTTGACAGAGAAACGCTGGATACCCAGCCTGATTTTTATATGAGCAATGTCGGAGAGATAGTCAGAGATGTGCCGGGTGTTCATGTGGGACAGTATTTTCCGTGGGGACCGCCCTGGATTCACCTGCGCGGGACAGGATATTTTATCGGCAGAACCATTTATCTCGTTGACGGGCTTCCGGTTGCCTCATTTATGGCTTCCACATTGAATCCCCGTGATGTGGAGCGGGCAGATATTCTGCTGGGTCCATCATCGGCTTTGTACGGCGCAAATGCCTCGGGCGGCGCGGTGAATTTTATCACCCGCAAGGGAACAGAGGACATGGGCGCAAAGGCAGAATTGTCTTACGGCTCGAATAATACCTTCAGACCGCATGTCAGCGTCGGCGACAAGACAGAAGATTTCGCATACTATCTGTCATATTCCGGTGATTATTCGGACGGATACAAGATGAAACCTGTTGAAGATATGCTGACCTTGTACAATCTGGGCAAAAAGCAGTATATCACCGAGGCAACGCCTGAAGAAAATGACTACAAAAATACTTATCTGAGCAGCAAATTCAACTGGAAAAACAGCAGCGGAACCGGTTTGTGGCTCGGCGTCAATTACACGCAGCGTTATCTCTACGGAGGACAGACCAATCTGATATTGGATGACGACGGGGATCAGGTCATTTCCACGCTGGGATTTGAAACTCCTCTGAACAGTTGGGGAAAAATCAAATTCACCGGCGCGTATCAGTATTATGACCATCCCCAGCAATATAATAACGGCTTGTCTGTAAAGGATAATCAGACGGTTCTCGACAGCACCGTTGCCAGACAGTATGACTGGAGCATTGAACGGTTCCCCGCAGAGTTTCAGACAGATTTTTATCTCGGAAAGAGCAATATTCTGACTGCCGGCGCGTTCTGGTGCCGGGAAAGTGAAAAACGCTCCAATTACTACCCTGCCACCGATAAGACTTCCGATTCCGAATGGACTACGGATCAGACCGCTTTTTATCTTCAGGATCAGATGTTTTTTATGGATGAAAAACTCTCTGTCTTGGGCGGCGTCCGTTACGACTACTGGAAGTATTTCGATATTTTTGATGCCGGTTCCACGAATCAGCAGCCTGACAGTGTGGACAAAGACCATGTAACCTACCGCGGCGGCGTCAAATACCGCATCAATGAGAACATCGCTCTTCGTACTTCCGCAGGTACAGCATACTGGCCCGGGACAGCCCTCTGGTTTTTTCAGAATATCAGCACGGGCAAAACTCAGCGTGAGGCAAATCCTGATCTGAAGCCTGAAAAAACATGGATGGCTGATGTGGGAACAGATATTGCCATTCCTCAGTCGGGAACAGCTTTCAACATCACTGCCTATTACGGTGAAATCAAAGATATAGTCTCATACCGCTATGATGAGAATCCGAATGTGGAAGGCGGCAGCATTATCCGAAGCCAGAATCTCGGCGGTGCCGACATATACGGTCTTGAAATCGGCGTTAAACAGCGGCTCTTTTCCGAGCGGTTACGGTTTACGGCATCTCTGACGTTCAATCATTCTGAAATCACAGATGATCCGGCAAATTCAGGGCATCAGTTGAGAAATGCGCCGGATTACTGGGGCAGTGTCGGGCTTGCCTATATGAATCCTGAAATGCTCAATGCCGATCTGCTGTTCCGCTTTTCAGATGACCGCTACTATGACGATGAAAATACAGAACTGCCTTACTTTCACATGAAAGCTTATGAGACATTGGACGCCAAAATATGGCGGGATTGGAAAATCGCAAATAACGTGATGCTGACAACATCTTTTTCTGCGGTGAATATTTTTGACAGGGAGTATGAAACAGAAATTGTTTATATTAATCCGGGACGTTATATCGAAGCTTCAGCCGGTGTCAAATATGTGTTTTAACATCCGGAGTGCAAAAATTTTATTTTTGCTCCTATCTCAGATTTTTTTCTGTTTTTCAGCCTCTGCCGACCCGAAAACACTGACTGTCGGAGTCGGCAGAGATTTTTATGACGGCACAGACAGCCGCTCTTTTCTGCACGGTTCTACAAACACATGGGAAGGGCTGACATATCTGGATAAGCATCTGAATGCGGTTCCCTGTATAGCAGAGTCATGGCAAAGCACTGATGACGGCAGGCAGTGGACTTTTCATATCAGAAAGGGTGTGTTTTTTCACGATAATACGCCAGTGACAAATGCAGATGTTGCCGCGAGTATTCAGCGCATCATGTCTTATCCGAGATATGATCCCACCGGCAATTATCAGGCGGTCATCTCCGTAACTGCTCAGGGAAAAGAAGAAGTAGTATTCCGCTTAAAAGCGCCGGCACCTTATTTTCCGAAACTGACGGCTTATTACTCCAGTCCGATTATCAAGCCTTCGTGCATTGCTTCAGACGGACGCATCACACAACTGATTGCCACAGGACCTTACAAAGTCATTCGTATAGCGCCGGGGGACAGAATCGAGCTTGAGGCATTTAAGGAATATTGGGGAGAAAAACCCCTGTATTCAAAAGTCATTTTCAGAAGCATTACAGACGCCCAAAGCCGGATAATGGCACTGATGGCAGGAGAAATTGATGCGGTGGCGGATGTGGGAGCAATTCTGCCGGAGCAGGCTTCGGAAATCCGCCGGCATCCTGATTTGATTCTGAAACAGGTGCAGGTGGCGACCACGCATCTGCTGATTTTCAACTCTCGGATACTGCCTTTTTCCGAACTTGAATACCGCGCATGGTTTGCCGGCGCATTGAACCGCTCCGAACTCGTCTCGGTCTTTGCCTTATGTGCGGGGATTGAAGCCCGTGATCCTTATACGCCGCTTTGCCGGGATTTTGCATTCGGACTGATCCGCCCCGAGTCAAAGCCTTTTCCCGGAAATTTTTCAGAAAAAGAAGTCATTATTCTGCTGAATCAGGCAACGCTTCAGCGATGGCATTATCTTGAAATTGCTCAGGTCATTCAGGAGATGCTGCGCGGATACGGCATTGCCGCAAAAATAGAGACAACAGAAGCAGGAGCATATCAGGAGACGCTTAAAAACGGCAATTTTCATATTGCAATTCAGCCTTATACCCTGATGACCGGCGATCCGGATTTTTTCTATGCCTACTGGATAGCTTCGGATGCGCCGAGAAACTGCGGCTGGAAAGATGCTGAAACAGATATGCTTATCCGAAACGCCCGCTATGAGATGAATCTGTCTCGTCGGAAAGAACTGTATCGTCAATTGGCAGAGAAAATCAGCCACTTTCTGCCGCTAGTCCCGCTTTATCATGATGTCAGTTTGTATGCCTGCCGTAAAACAGCAAAGGAATTTGAAATGGATGTTATGTTCAGACCGCATCTGACGGAGGAAAAACCGTGAATATTACTGATTTACGATTCTGGGAAAAAGCGTGGAACGAGGCAAGAGAAGCATCTTTTCTGATGAGTACGCAAAAAGCGGATCCGAAACGCTGGTTTGAATTTTACAATGAAATCAGCGATATTTATCAATCGCTGTGGGATTCCCGGAATTTCGCAGATACTGTTGTAAAGATATTTTTGTCTCAAGGTCTTATCCGCCCAGGAGACAAAGTATTGGATGCCGGATGCGGTCCCGGCACACTGGCAATTCCTCTGGCAGCGCAGGGAATGCAGGTGACAGGATTAGATTACTCGCCGGGAATGCTTGAGACGCTCAGGAAAGAGGCGGAAGCCCTCGGACTGAAACCTGTCAGAACCGTTTGTGAGTCATTTGAGGCATTTCGCCCGGATACCTTATACGACCTTGTATGCGCGGCTTTTTTTCCGCCAAGCCTTGAGCCTGAAGGACTCAAGCGTTTGGAATCATGGTCTCAAGGCTGGTGTGCGGTGATGGTCGGCGCGGGAGAAAAAGAGCGTCCGCTTCACAATGCGCTTTGGCGTGCTGTGATGAATACAGAGATGAATAAAGAGCCGTATTCAGGAAAGTTTCATCTGATCTGCGTCACGGGCTGGCTGATGGCAGGCGGACGGATGCCCTGTATCAATTATATCTCACAGAGATATAAAATCAGCCGTCCGTTTGAGGAAATGCTGCGCTTTTACAAGGCATATTTTGCCATATTCGGTCACAGAGACAAAGAGACGGAAAAGGTGATTTCCGATATTTTGGAGCGTTATACTGTTGCCGGGGGCAGGGAGCAGGATGCAAAGAACTATGTTGAATCAGAAGAAGACATTCATACCGCAGTGATAGTGTGGAGAACTATCTGAAAAAACAGGCAAAGAGATATTTTCCTCTGAAAGAGAGTATCCGGCTCGGCATCACGCTGTTCGGCGTTTCTCTTCTCACCTTTCTGATGCTTGAATTTGTGCCGGGGGACGCGGCGGAGATGATTCTGAGCAGTCATAATGATGCTGTTTCTGCGGAAAAAATTGCTGCGCTCCGCAAAGAACTGGGATTGGATTCTCCTCTGCCGATACGGTATCTCAACTGGCTCAGACGTGCGGTATCTCTGGATTTGGGAAATTCTTTCCGCACCGGAGACCCTGTAAGCCGTGAGATATTGAACAGTCTGCCGACAACTTTGACGCTGGCATTTTTTACATTTCTCTTTGCTGTAGTTGTATCTGTTGCCGGCGGAATTGTCAGCGCGATGTTTCAGAACAGACTCCCGGATAAATGCCATCGCTTGTGGACAATCATAGCGGTTTCCGTCCCGGATTACTGGCTCGGACTGATTCTGATGCTGATATTCTCTCTGAAACTGCATTGGGTGCCGGTTGCCGGCGGCACCGGGTTCAGAGCGTTCATATTGCCGGTTCTGACGCTGGGGCTTTCTGTGTCTGCATCGGAAGGGAGAGTATTCCGCGCAAGTATTCTTGAGATTTTGTCTCAGGATTATGTGCTGTTTGCATACAGCAAAGGGCTGACGCGGATAAAAGTTTTTATCCGTTATATGTTCAAAGCCGCAGTCATTCCGATGATTTCCATGTGGGGAATGCTGCTGGGGCATCTGCTGGGCGGCGCGGTGATTGTCGAATCGGTATTTTCTTTGCCGGGGCTGGGAAAATTAGCGGCAGATGCGGTGCTGAACCGGGATATGCCAATGATTCAGGGAACGGTATTGACAATGACGTTTTTCTTTATTATAACAAGCCGAATCATGGATGTGATTTACTTTATGCTCATTCCTCAATATCGGAAAACGTAAACCCGGAAGAAGCTATGAATGATCCAAAACAAATCAACAGACTGATATTATCCGGCGGATTTCTTTCCCTTATTTTACTTTTTACTGCATTGACAGGAGAAAAGACAGCCCCGCATGATCCTTTGAGCATTAATCTTGAATACAGGCTGTTACCGCCGAGTTCGGAATATCTGCTCGGCACAGATCATCTTGGCAGATGCGTGTTATCCCGTATTATCTGCGGAACAAGAAATTCTCTTGCCTCAGCATTCGGAGCTATGTCACTTGCTCTGATAACAGGGATTTCCATAGGATTTGTCTCAGGACTTGCTTCACGGAAAACAGATACTCTAATCATGGGAATCTGCGATGTTGTTCTGGCGTTTCCGTTTCTGATTCTTGTTCTTGTATTGACAGGCATGATGGGACCTTCGCTGAAAAGCCTGATCATAGGCGTCGGAATTGCAGGATGGGCATGGTGGGCGCGGTTTGTGCGCGGAATGGTTCTGAACGCCGAAGAAAAAGATTTTGTCAGGCAGGGAAAAGCAATGGGATTGAGTCATATCTCCCTGATACTGCGGTATATCCTGCCTCAGATTCTGCCGCCCCTTCTGGTGAGTATTTCTCTCACCACAGGAAGAATGATTGTTGTGATCTCCAGTCTGAGTTATCTCGGACTTGGAGTTCAGCCGCCTGCGCCGGAATGGGGAACTATGCTAAAAGAATCAAGGCTTTATCTCTCTTCTGCTCCATGGCTGGTGATTGCGCCGGGTATGGCGGTAAGTCTTTCTGTGCTTGCTTTTAATCTGCTCGGAGAAGGTCTTAAAGATTATTTTCAGGTTCGTCCGATTTATGACAAAAATACTTGAAGTTGAAAATCTTTCTATATGTATTGCCGGTAAAGACGGCGCAAACCGGGGCATTGTTCATGAGATAAGTTTCTCTCTTGAGCAGGGAGAGATATTCGGGCTGCTCGGTGAAAGCGGCACCGGAAAAACGCTTTTGGCATATTCGCTTTGCGGTCTTCTGACGCCGCCGGTGAGAATCAGCAGCGGAAGGATACGCATTGGCGGTGAAACTGTTTTTCCGGGAAATAAAAGCGCATGGCGCGGTAAAAGAGGAAAAGAGATTTTTATGATGTTTCAGAGTGCGTCATCTGCGCTCAATCCTTATCTCACGGTCGGAAAGCAGATTGCGGAGGCATTGGAGCAGATTCACCGGCTTTCATATAAAACCGCTCTTGGGCGTACAGAAGTCTTATTGGAACGGGTCGGACTGAATCGGAATCTTGTCAGCGCGTATCCGTTTCAACTGAGCGGCGGAATGCAGCAGCGGATTATGATTGCCATAGCATTGGGGCTTCACCCTGAAATCCTGATTGCCGATGAGCCGACCACAGGTCTTGACGCTGTTACGGAACTGAATATTCTTGAACTGCTTCGGGAACTGAAATCAGAAGGAATGGGGATTCTTTTGATTTCCCATGACATAAGGGCGGTTTCTTATCTTGCTGAAAACATAGGCGTTATGCTTGACGGACATCTTGTTGAAACCGGAGAGACAAAACAAATCCTTGCGTCTCCCCAAAATGCCTATACCCGCAAACTGACAGCCGCGCTTCATGCGATAGAAAAGGGATTCGATATAACTTTATCCCGTTCCCACGCTCCCGCGCAGGAATGACATTCAGATGCGCCCGGAATGACATTTTTGAATCACCTGCTTTTGCACCGCTGCCCGGATGATTGACCATAGCGCTGGGAATATCGCTTTATTTTTATTTTGACAAAGATAAAACCGTCCCCGATTCGGAGAGCAGAAACAGCATATCATCTGCTGACCGCATTCATTCCGATGTTTCCGGCGCGCCATCCGTCTGCGATATTTGAGGCAGGTGCGGCATGTCACAGTCATGCCCCCGCACATCAAAAGCGATTTTGATTTTGTCATGCAACTTCTTTGAATTAAAAGCATAAATATCCAGCTTCGCTTTCACCGCTTTCAACAGATGGTCTGTCCCTTCCCGTCAAAATTGAAAATACTTTGTCTTTTAAAAATTAATTGTTGTTTTCTGATATGCTGTCTGATATATTCTTCAGATTTACATATCCTGAAATAAGGTATGTGCATTAAATTCGGCTAAGGGGGATACGTTTTTTAGTTATGGAAAATTTTGCAAGAAACAATGAAACCGATCATTCAGATCAGAAAAATTCTTTGGATAAAATTGCGATGGGCCAGACTCAGGCATTGAAATCCGATACGCCGGCTGAACAGCAGAAAGCAGCAGACGAGGTTCAGCCTCAGGGTGACAACATGGACACCCTGATGGATATGTATGAAGAAAGCTTCAAACGCTTCGGAGAAGGGGAAGTCGTCACCGGCAGGATCATTTCAGTGGACAAAGATTATGTGCTTGTTGACATCGGATACAAATCCGAAGGTCAGATTCCCATTCATGAGTTCAAAAGCGACAACGGCAACATCAACGCCAAAGCCGGCGATGTTGTGGAAGTCATGGTCGAGACATGGGATGAGGAAGAAGAGGTGGTTTTTCTTTCCAAAGAAAAAGCCGCCAAAGTGAAAATATGGGACGACATCAAAAAAGCGCATGATGAGAACGGAACTGTCGAGGGCGTCATTCTGAACCGGGTAAAAGGCGGATTTTCTGTGGATATCGGTGTGCCTGCATTTTTGCCGGGTTCTCAGGCAGATTTGCGCCCGATCCGGAATTTAGATGAAATGGTCGGCGAAACTTATGCCTTCAAAATCCTGAAATATAACCGGAAACGCAGCAATATCGTTTTGTCCCGACGCGCGATCCTGGAAGAAGAAAGAGATGCGGTGAGAACCGCCACGCTGGAAGCCATCCACGAAGGCAAGGTTGTTGACGGAATTGTCAAAAATATCACAGAATACGGCGTGTTTGTTGATCTCGGCGGCGTGGACGGTCTGCTTCATATCACGGATATTTCGTGGGGACGCGTCAAGCATCCCTCGGAACTTTTTTCCGTAGGCGATCAGATCACCGTCAAAATCCTGAGCCTTGATCTTGAAAAAGAAAGGGTTTCACTGGGCATGAAGCAGCTGACCGAAGACCCCTGGGCCGCTGCGACGGCAAAATATCCGGTCGGGTTCCGCGTCACCGGAAAAATTGTCAGCCTGACCGATTACGGCGCGTTTGTGGAATTGGAAGAAGGGATTGAAGGTCTGATTCATGTTTCTGAAATGTCATGGACCCGCAAAGTCCGCCATCCGTCCAGACTCGTTTCCGTAGGCGATGAAGTCGAAGCTGTTGTTCTGGACATCAAGCCGGAAAACAGACGCATCTCCCTGGGCATGAAACAGATTGAGCCGAATCCCTGGGATGTTATCAGCGAAAAATATCCCATCGGAACCATTATTGAAGGCAAAATCAAAAATATCACCGATTTCGGTCTTTTTATCGGCATTGATGACGGCATTGACGGATTGGTGCATATTTCGGACATCTCATGGACCAAACGCATCAAACATCCCGGTGAGATTTACAAAAAGGGAGATATGGTTCAGGCAAAGGTCCTGGAGATTGACAAGGAAAGCGAAAGATTTTCTCTCGGCGTGAAACAGATGCAGCCGGACCCCTGGGAAACCGTGGGAGAACGCTATGCCGTCGGAAAAGAAATCACCGGCACAGTGACGAATGTGACCGATTTCGGCGTGTTTGTGGAATTGGAGGAAGGCATTGAGGGACTGGTTCATGTATCTGAAATCAGCAAGGAAAAAGTAAAAACACCCGCAGGAAAATTCAATGTCGGCGATGTGATTACAGCCAAGGTCATGAACATCAACAAGGATGAACGGCGGATCGGGCTTTCTGTCAAACGCCTGGAAGCGGATGATGACCGGAGCTATATTGACGAATACATACGGAACAACCGGGGAGATCATTCGCCTCTCGGAGAAATAGGAGAGAAAATCTTACAGGAAAAGCGGAAGGAAGACGATAAAGAAGAATAAATCGCTTTTTCTGACATTCTGAGCTTTTTTTTGTGTCATTCCGAGCGGAGCGAAGAATGACACAGCAGACCCTAAGGGTTTTAAAAATCATTAGGGTCTGCGGCTTCCGCCCGGAAATTTGGTATGATACCAATTCGCTTTCAAAGATCGGCCCGGCTAAAAATAGATCAGACCGTAAATCGCCCCGCTGAAAACACCCGGCTGAAAACAGATAAACCGCTGTCTGTTTTAAGCCGGGCGCCTGAAAAGCGCCAGAGATGAAAACAGACACGGAGTTCAGATTGCAAAGCGCCCTGTCTTAAAACAGATTCAAATCGCTTAAACCGCCTGAAAAGCGCCGAAGCTTAAAACAGATACGGAGTTCGCCTGAAAAGCGGTTTTACCGTAAAGCGCCCCGGCTGAAAACAGATAAATCGCTTAAACCGCCTTAAAAGCACCGAAGCTTAAAACAGATACGGAGTTCGGTCTTTTCAGACCGTAAATCGCCCCCGGCTGATCCCCAGCATCCCCGCGACTTCTGACTGATTTCCGCCGGTTTTGCCGAGCAGATCAAACAGTTCTTTTCTTTCCGTCTCAAATACCGGCTACTCTTTGCCGGTCCCGCTTTCTCCCTGAATCAGAACCGGCGCGGCAGAAAAAATTGACACTGTCAGGAGCATATATTATAGAGCTTAATAAAGGATTTACAGGATAATCCGCAATCGGAATCAGAAAGCCGATGATGAAAAAAATCCGCTGTATCAGCCGCACGATTCAGACTGCATAATTAAAATTATAATAGACATTATCGGAAATAAAAGCTTGCCCCCCCTTTTTTATTAAAAACGATATTAAAAGCGATATTAAAAGCGATATTGAAATGGGTCTCGCAAAGGGCGCGAAGAGCGCAGAGAAATGCAGAGCGACCCGGGCTGAGAACAGATCAAATCGCTTATAAGCGCCCGGCTTAAAACAGACAAAATTCGCTTTACTTATTCCTCTGCGCC
>JAIFKL010000133.1 GCA_020049595.1 Desulfobacteraceae bacterium | reverse complement strand
TGCAGCCGGGCGATGCCCTCGCGGCAGGGGATGCACTTGCCGCAGCTTTCGCTTCTGGTGAAAGATTTTATATCTAAGTTCTAATATTCTGTCAAGTTTGAAAATATGGCAGTGATATAGGAGTAGGTCTTCAGGAGATGTTATTCTGAGCGGACCGAAGAATCCTGCTTTTTGGAATGAGATTGTTCGCTCCGCTTTGAAAAAAAACTCCCCGATCCCTCAGTTAATTTTACTCTGTGGACAGTACACAGCCGCATTAGTTACTGTATGTTCCCGTCGGACGGGCTTCAGGTCCGAGCTGCATTCCCACGCAGAGCGTGGGAACGAGATGAAACAAAATTTTCGTTTTATGCTATAGTCCGGAATTCAGCTGGTGCAGACGCAGAACGTCCGAGCTGCGTTCCCACGCAGAGCGTGGGAACGAGATGATCTTCCGGCAATTTTATACCAATTCGCTTTCAACATTAATGTTTTCCGCATCCGGAATGCTGAAATGAAATTTCAGCATTTTCAGACCATTGCTGAAATTTCGCTCCGCTCATTTCAGCACTCCGGAAAGCGAATTGGTATTATTTCTTCGTCACCTTAAATCGGCAGATTCTCGCGCCTGTGGCCCAGCAGTCTATTTCCTTCACGTTGAAAGCCGCGCCGGTGTACTCCTCCAGAATCCCGGCGATAAAGCCTTCATCATAGGTGCAGATCGTTTCTTCGGAAATCGGAAGCCCGGAGCAGTCCAAATCTTCGGCAACCGTCAGTTGCATCTCCAGCTTTTCCAGATCAGCTTTTTCAACCTTCAGAATCCCTACGAAGTGATCTTTCAGCTTTTTTTGCAGATCAGCGACAAATCCGTTAAAATCAAGCGATTTGTTCAGCATATTTTTACAAAATTCTTTGCCTGCCTTTTTTCCGGCTTCGTAATAAATTTCTTCGGCGGTCTCAGGATCAAACCGCTTAATCAGCACATCACGGAGGCTGTACTGCATCAGACGGTAAAAAATGACCGACATGGAATCTCCCAGATTGGGCCTGCCTTCCTGAATATTTCCGAGATCATTCCAGCAGAAAATCAGTTCCCCCCTTTTTTCTTTGAACATGGCTGCCTCCTGTTTTTTAACACTAAATAACGACGCCCGCTAAAATCAGATATGAAATCACGAAAGAACTGCTTAACTCCTATACCTATTTAAAAGCATCGGCTGTTTTTCTGCCTCTTTCTCTCAGCGTCATTCCCGCAAACGGGAATCCGGAATTTCAGGAGGAGTCCGGTTTCCTGCTTCCGCAGGAATGACGGGCTTGTATGCAGTATGAGGAAGAATAAAATCTGATGAACATTGCCAATAATCTATAATTTTTATCCTGTCAATATATTTTTCGCATTTGATGCGGATTATTTTTCAGAAGACAACAGGAAACCCCGATTGTCAATTCAAAATCGAAATTTACGGAGACGGACAGTTTCTCATCAGCGTCTCAATTCCCTGAAACGGATCCTCGGGCCGGATGTTTTTCACAATCTCAACCCATGCCTTTGCCGGAGGCGAAAGCGGCATATCTTTGAGATAGGCGATGCTGACGTCTAAAAAAAGCTGCTCATTTTCGACAAGAACCGGTACGAGTTTTCCTTCCCTGACTTCGGCGGCTATCCCCGCTTTCACCAGAAAAGAAATGCCTTCGCCCTTTTCAACCAACTGCTTGATAAATTCTGTATTGCTTATTTCCATCAGCACATTGAGCGGGCAGTTATGCCGGGCAAACAGTTCGTTTACCATTTTCCGGGTTCCCGACCCGTTCTCTTTCACGATCAAAGGCTCTTTTGCCAATTCATCGAAAGAAATCAGTCCGTTCCGGGCAAAACGGTGGTCTGAAGCCACGATGACAGCCATCTCTTCCTGACTGAAAGGAATAAAGCAGACATCAGGCGGTTCTTCGACTTTGGCGATAATTGCCACATCAATTTTAAGATCGAGCAGACTGCGGGTCATCTCCGAAGAACTTCCTTCTTTCATAAGAATTTTGATGCAGGGATACTTTTCCAGAAATTTTCCGACCAGAAACGGCATGAACCACCGTGCATAAGTTTTGGTGGTTCCAAGACGCAGAAGACCTTTTTTCAGAGATTTCATATCCGCGATCAGATTTTCGATTTCTTTTTCATATTCAAAAATTTTTCTGATGTGTTCGTAAAGCAGTCTGCCTTCCTCGGTCAGAGACACGCCTCTCCCTTTTTTCTTAAAAAGCTTGAGATCGCAATAATCCTCAAAAAGTTTTACCTGCGCCGTCACTGCCGGCTGTGTAATGAAAAGCGCTCTTGCCGCTGAAGTAAAACTCATGTTTTTTGCGACATGATAAAATGCCCGAAGCTGGTTAAAATTCAACATCTCAGACCTTCTTTCAAAGTGAGAAGTGAGAAACAGATGCTTCCCGTTTTTCGATATTTATAATCTGAACTTATAAATATCATAAAAAATATGAAATTGACATTTTTTTTAAATCAGTCATTAAAAAAGTAAATTGTAAACAGGGAATGAATTCTTTTTGAAGAGAATTGTAAATATAAATCTTAAATTTTTCGGAGGGAAGGTTTTATGAAAAGCATGAGAGATTTTATCGCAAAGGCTGAAGAACTGGGAATGCTGCACAGAATCAAGGCAGAGGTGGACTGGAATCTTGAATTGTCCCATGTTGCAAAGCTTAATGAAGAAAAAAGCGGTCCCGCGCTCCTTTTTGAGAATGTGAAAGGCTATAACTCGCCGGTCATCACCAGCGTCTGCACGACAACGGAAAGACTCTCTCTGATTATGGGCATGGATACAAAATCAAGTCTGGTTGACATCATGAGAGAATGGGTGGAAAAAGGCAAGCGCAAGATTCCGCCCAAATACGTGGACAGCAAGAGCGCGCCGTGCAAAGAAAATATTATCATGGGCGATAAGATTGATTAAGATTCAAAAATAAGGCTTGAAAATCATCTCAAAGATATTGTAATATCGTTTCTCAATCAGGGACATGACAGCAACCGTGAACATGTAGTTTTGTCAAGGTGAATGAACTGTAACAGCGGAGATATTTCAGATTGGAAAAAATATTTGAAAATCGTCTTAAAGATATTGTAACTTCATTGCTCGAAAAAGGACGAGACGGCGACTGGGATCACGTCAGACGGGCGGTTGATTACGGACGGTATCTGCTGTACCGTGAAGCAGGCGATCCGGATATTGTCATTCCCGCGCTTTATCTGCACGATGTCGGCTGGAGTCAGGTTGATTTCCGGGATTTTACTCATGCCTCGCCCGCGCGTGCGGAGCATACCGAAAGCGAGCATCAGCACATGAAATTAGGTGCGCTGATGGCGGAAAAAATTCTGAGAGAGTTGGACTATGATCCTGAAAAGAGTCAGACTATTGTTTCAGTCATCGCTATCCATGACATTCCTGAAAAAATTTTTGCCATGAAGAATCCCTCTGCCACGCTGATTGTGGAAGCGGACAGATTGGATCGTTTCGGAACCGAAAGCATAGAACGCTTTGAAGCGATGTTCGGACAGGGATATACGGAAGGCGAAAAAGGTCGGGAATGGACCGCGTATCTGAGACAGGGGCTTGAAAGCTGGTTTGTAACCGAAACCGGAAAGACGTTGGCGCGTGATTTGGCAAAGAAATCAGGTCTTTTTGATTAAATAGGAAAGCAAAAGTTCTCGCAAAGAGCGCAAAGTCCGCAAAGAAGATTTGACAACCCCGCTTTTGTAAAATGATAAAAAGTTGTCAAATCTGAGAGTTATAATTTATCTTTGCGCTCTTTGCGTCTTTGCGAGAACTTTCTTTCGCGCTTTCGTGGTTAAAAACATGAACCACGAAAACACGAAAGTTACGAAACGCACGAAAGAAACTTTTTTCCTACTTTTCGTGTTTTTCGTAACTTTCGCGCTTTCGTGGTAATTTTTTTATAACTACCGATGACACAGAGAGATTTCACAGTTAAAACAGAAGAAGGCAAATACGACATTGAAGCATATATCAGATTTGTCGGAGAAGATGTTCTGATCGCAATATGGGGCGGAGAAAAACCGCATATCGGCGCGGTCGCGGCAGCCGCGCCGAGGCCCAGTCTCAAAGACCCGAATGTGACCAGCGCGACCGCGTCTGTCATCTGTTTTCCGGGTCACAAGGAAGACGAATTGGCAAAAGCCGCATCAGAACTGATCGCCGCAAAGCTGAATACCCGTGTCGTTGTGACCGCAGGCATTCACTGGGATCATCTCAGTGAAGACGGCATCAGAAGCGTGGTTAAAAACAGCAAAATCCTTCTGAATCTGATTGCAGACCGGCTGTGAATCTGTATATCAGACATTATCGGAAATAAAAAAGTTTCTCGCAAAGGGCGCAGAGGGCGCAAAGGAAAGAAGAAAAGAAGAAAAGAAGAAATACAGCTTCTGCCGGCACTCAGTTTCCGGCGGCTTTGCGGTCTTTGCGTGCTTTGCGAGAACCTTTTTTAGTTTCCGAAAATGTCTGATATAGTAATCCAATTTTGATTTTTACGGCATAATTTTTGCATATATGCCGTATGCCGTATTCCGTGTTCGGATATCTGTCTGTGTGCGTCTGCGTGTGTCTGTGGCAAAAAAACAAAAGTGGATCAGTATATATAACACACAATTATAAAAAAGGAGAGAAAAATTATGTCCGACTTTATCAGAAAAACAATTATGCTGTCGCTGATATTCATCATGTTCAGCGGCGTTCAGGCTTTGGCAAGAGATTTGAAAGCAAGCATTGCCAAAATGCCGGTTTATGCGGAGAGTAAATACAAAGGCGTGTTGGTGGATTTTGTCAAAGCGATTGAGGCAGTTTCAGGGCATCATATCGAAATCGAGGTTTCCCCCTTCAAACTGTCCATGTTCCTTGCGAAAATCGGAAAAGCAGACTTTCATCTGCCTTTAATAAAAAATCCTGTCATAAGAGAGGATACCTTAGATTACGACCACTCGACTGAAACCATCTTCCATGTCAATTTTGTTTTATATTCAAATAAAAACAAAGAGATAAATAAAGACAGCCTGAAAGATTACTACATAGAAACAGACGCGGCTCATGTGGAATATTTTGATTTCAAAATTTATCCTTCTCCGAAAATCAAAACCAGTCTCACAAAGGTGGACGAAGGCAGAATAGACGGTTTTATTTTTGCGGATGTAGCCTCTGATCCGATTGTCAGAGAAAACAATTTGAAAAATATCAGAAGGCAGTTATATAAGGTTTTTGAAGTCAAAATTGTTTTACCCAAAGGCGGACGGAGCGGAGAAATTGACGGTATTCTGACATCCGCGATAAAAAAATTACATGAAAACGGCAGATATAAAGAGATAATGGATGTCATCAACAATCCTTATGAGGATTGGCAGCCTTAGCAATGAGTTATTAACGGCAGAAAGGAAAAGAGAGAGATATGAAAAGACGGATTATCATCGGAATGGCGGGCGCGAGCGGTGTTATCTACGGTGTGAAAATTCTCAGTCTGCTTAAAGAAATGCAAGACATTGAAACGCATCTTATCATATCCGAGTCCGGAAAGCGCAACATCGAGATCGAGACAGAATATAAGGCTGAAGAAGTCGCGGCAATGGCAGATGTTGTTTATAACGACAAAGATGTGGGCGCAGCCCTTGCCAGCGGCTCATTTCTCACAGACGGCATGGTGGTGATTCCCTGCACTATCAAAACCCTGTCCGGCATTGCCAATTCTTATACCACCAATCTTTTAGTCAGAGCCGCAGATGTGACGCTGAAAGAAAAGCGGAAATTAGTTCTCGTCGTGAGAGAAACCCCGCTCCACAAAGGACATCTCCGGCTGATGACAATGGCGGCAGACATCGGCGCGCATATTCTTCCGCCGATCCCGTCTTTTTATCATCAGCCCAAAACAATTGATGATATTATCCATCAGACCATCGGAAAAATATTTGACTACCTTCAGATCGAACACAATTTATTTAAACGCTGGGAGTAGTAAAATTCGAGGCGCAGGGTGACGCTGCAAGCCTACAAGCGGCCCCGCCTCAAAATCAGGTGTAGGGTGGGCTTCGCCCACATTGTCGTGTCGGTGCGTCTGTTGCAGAGCGGAGGCGAAGCCCACACTACAAGCCGCCCCGCCTCAAAATTGCCGACAGCAGCCATAAGCCCATGACGGCTGCCAGAATAAAAAGGACAATTCCGATAAGCGAAATGCCGAAAATCAGGGGCGGGATTTCGGAAACAACCATCAGCGCAGACCCGATAATCAGCGCGGCGATAATCACGGAAAACGCAATCCTGCTGCTGATCTGCTCATAAGTCCGAATCATGGGATCGAGTCCCCGATGCTCAACTTTAAGCACAAATTTCTGCTGGCGGATCAGGCGGGCGATTTCCAGCGTGTCTCTCGGAAACTGGCGGATGAATTGCAGCATTTCCGACAACAGGCCGAGCGCATCGTCTGTGAGCCGCCCGGGAGAAAATCTTGCCAATTTTATCTTTTCAATAAAAGGCGCAACTTCTGTTATCATGTCAAAATCAGGGTCAAGCAGCAGCGAAATGCCTTCTATGGTCCCGAATGCCTTCATCACAAAGAAAATATCCGGCGGGATTCTGAGCCGGTGCCGGGACACCAGATCAAGCAAATCTTGCAGCACCTTGCCGATTTTAATGTCTTTCAACGGCTTGTAAAGATGACGCCCCATGAAATCCGCCACTTCCCGCTGAAGCAGACGGATATCCGGCTCATCTTCCCAAGAGGTCAGTTTCAGAACAATCTGGCTGGCTTTGAGTTCATTCCGATGCACCATCGCTTCGAGCAGATCAACAAAATCTTCACGGGTATTTCTGTCAACCGAGCCGACCATGCCGAAATCAAGCAGACAGATCACATTATTCGGCAAAACGCGAATGTTGCCGGGATGCGGGTCTGCATGAAAAAAACCGTACTCAAACACCTGCTGTAAAAAACAGCCCGCGCCTCGTGAATTGATAAGTTTTCTGTCCAACCCGGCAGCATCTATACGGGAAACTTCGGAAATTTTGATGCCCTTTATAAACTCCATGGTCAGCACGCGCTCGGAAGATGTGCCGCGAAAAACTTTCGGCACATAAATAAAAGGATCGCTGCGAAATTGCCGGGCAAAACGCTCCATACTTGCGGCTTCGACAGAATAATCCGTTTCTTTTTCAAGCATCCGTGTAAATTCTTCGACAATCATCACCGGGCGGTAAACTGCCATTTCATCAATATGCCGCTCCATGAGGGTGGCGAGATGAAACATGATTTCAAGATCAACTTCGATGACGTCTTTTATGCCGGGGCGCTGCACTTTCACCGCAACTTCTTCGCCGTTTTTCAACTGCGCCTTGTGAACCTGTCCGATAGAAGCAGAAGCAATGGGTGTTTTATCAAAGAAATCAAAGACATGTTCTATCGGATGTTTCAGTTCCGATTCGATAATTTCTTTAATTTCTTCAAAAGGACAGGGACGCACCCGGTCCTGAAGCAGATAAAGATAGGGCAGAAATTCTGGCGGAATCAGATCGGAGCGGGTGGAAAGCGCCTGTCCGAGTTTGATGTAAGTAGGTCCCAGTTCTTCAATCACCATTCGGATTCTTTCCGAACCGCTCAGTTTTTCCACCCGCAGGGACCGCTTTTTATTTAAGATCATCTGAAGGCCCACTTCAATATACCGGTCTATGTTCAGGCGTTCAATCAGATCGCCGAAGCCGTATTTGAAAAGAATCGTGAGTATCTGACGGTACCGATTCAGATGGCGGTAGGTCCGCCCGAGAATGCCGATTTTTTTTATACTGAACATGAGGAATTGAGAATTGAGAATTGAGAATTGAGAAGCAGGAAACCGATCATTTCTCACTTCTCAATTCTCACTTCTCAATTACTTAAGTTTTCCGAGCAATGCGCTCGCAATGGTGTTTTTCTGAATTTCTTTTGTGCCTTCGTAGAGTTCGCAGATTTTGGCGTCACGGTAGAAGCGTTCCACTTCGTATTCCAACATGTAGCCGTAGCCGCCCATGAGCTGAATCGCCTCGTCAGCCACTTCCACAGCCGTCCTGCCCGCGACCATTTTTGCCATAGAAGTCAGCTTGGGATCAATCCTGCCCTGATCGAAATTCCATGCGGCTTTGTAAATCAGCAGGCGAGCCATTTCGATTTTTGTTGCCATGTCCGCAAGCTTATGCTGCGTGATCTGAAAATCTGCAATTTTCTTGCCGAACTGCTCTCTGGATTTCACATAAGCCAGCGCACGGTCAAACGCGCCCTGCGCGGTGCCCAGACCCTGCGCGCCGATGAGAATCCGGCTTTCGTCAAAAAATTCAAGCACCTGATAAAAGCCTTTGCCTTCCTTGCCGATGAGATTGGACAGCGGCACGCGCACATCTTTGAAATTGACTTCTGCGGTGTGCATGGTGCGGATGCCCATCTTTGTTCCCACGCTCGCGGCGGAAACACCGGAGCGGTCCGCCTCGACCAGAATCAGGCTCAGCCCCCGATAACTGGGACTTGCTTCAGCGTCGGTCTGACACAGCACGCTGTAAAAGCCTGCAAGCGGACCGCCGTTGGTGATGAAAATTTTGGTCCCGTTGATGACCCATTCATTCCCGTTTTTTACGGCTGCGGTGTTCATGGAAGTGATATCCGAGCCGTGATCCGGTTCTGTGAATGCGCCGCAGGAAAGCACTTTGCCTTCGGCAACTTTGGGCAGCCATTTTTTCTTCTGCTCATCGCTTCCGAAATGCAGGACGATTTCAGATGCAAAGTCCGCAAGGATCAGACACGCGCCGACGGATGAATCTCCCCGGCAGAGTTCTTCGGCGACAAGGATGTTTTCAAAAACGCCCATGCCCTGTCCGCCGTATTCTTCCGGAAAATGGATGCCGATAAAACCGAGTTCCGCAGCTTTTTTCCAAATCTTTTCAGGATACTCGTGCTTTTCTTCCATTTCCAGAATCAGATCTTTTTTAAATTCGCCTTTGACAAAATCCCTGACCGCTTTCTGAATCTCTTTCTGTTCTTTTTTAAGTTCAAAATCCACTTTCCTCACTCCTTTTGTTGAATTTTTAAACATAAAATTAAACAGGATTTATCACATAAAAGGCATGATTGCAAGGACATTAAAACCTGCGATGAAAAATCCCTGTGTGAAAAAAGGCTTGCTTATATGAATTGTCAGACATCCGAATATATTCAGTCCTAATACCAATTCGCTATCAAAAACAGTGTTCTCCGTAAAACCGCTTTTCAAGCGGTTTGAGCGGTTTGAAAAACCGCTTTACGATGTGAAAAGACCGATCTTTGAAAGCGAATTGGTATAAGAAAATTCAGATGGCACGTTCACATAATGGGATGAATTTTCCTGAACTCTTAAAGTGATAAGCAGAAAAAAATTTGGTAGAGGTATAAAATTGGGTGATTTTGAGGTGTCATTGTTTCGACAGGCTCAATGTTTCGGCAGGCTCAATGTTTCGACAGGCTCAATGTTTCGACAGGCTCAATGTTTCGACAGGCTCAACAACCGATGCTGCCTGAGCGGAGCCGAAGGCAGCGGAGCTGAAGGAACAGGCTCAGCAACCTTCTGAGCGCAGCGAAAAATCCCTTTTTATAATAATATGTTATACAGATGAGATTCTCCGCCGCGCTCAGAAGGTTACACCACTACCAAATAAACAAAGGCTGAAGTAAATAGGGTAAAAGGGGTATTTGGGGGTGGAAAAAAGCTACTTCTGGGACAAGGCAATTGAACAGACTGCGGTAAAGATTTGACAACTTTCGCCGGATCACTGTTTCTGCATCATTACCGATTCTTTTAATCCCCTAATATTACAATATTTCACCGTTCACAATTCCGATAAACAGGAAAATGGTATTGACGCAGTACATATTATTGTAATATAAATAGAAGTTATTCACTTGATTTTCGTCTCGTTTTTATAAAAAGTTCTCGCATCTGTTTTCAGCTTTGGCGCAAAGTCCGCAAAGTAAGGGCAGCCCGCCGGCATGTCCTCCGTAAAGCGCCCAGGCTTAAAATAGGTGCAAATCGCTTATAATCGACCCAAGCTGAAAACAGATTCTGTTTTAAGCCGGGCGCTTTACTTATTCCTTTGCGCCCTTTGCGTGCTTTGCGAGAAAATTTTACAGATTCACTAAGGAAGGTTTATTATTCAAAATGATACAACTGATCAGAGGCTTCAAAGACATACTTCCCGGAGAAACAGAACTCTGGAAACACATTGAAAAAATTGCGACATCGCTGTTTGAAGATTTCGGCTTCAGAGAAATCCGCATTCCGATCATGGAACACACCGAACTTTTTGCCAGAAGCATCGGAGAAGATACCGATATTGTGGAAAAAGAAATGTACACTTTCCCTGACCGCAAAGGCGATCTGATTACCCTGCGCCCCGAAGCCACCGCGTCTATTGTGCGGGCGTATATTCAGCACAAATTATATGCCGCTGACCCGGTTCGGAAATTTTATACCATCGGTCCCATGTTCCGTAGGGAAAGGCCCCAGAAAGGAAGATACCGCCAGTTTTATCAGATTAACGCTGAGGCTTTCGGCGTCGGCTCGGCATATATTGACGCGCAGCTTATTTTCATGCTCCTGACGCTTTTTTCAAGGCTGTCGGTCACGGACGCGCACGCGCATGTCAATTCGCTCGGATGCCCTGCGTGCCGTCCCGCGTTCAAGGCGTCGCTGTCGCAATTTCTGTCCTCTCGGAGCGACAAGCTTTGTGAGGACTGCCGGCGCAGAAGCGCGAAAAATCCCCTGCGGGTGCTGGATTGCAAAGTGCCGTCCTGTCGTGAAGCGATGAGCGGCGCGCCTTCTGTGATTGATTCTTTATGCCCCGAATGCGGAAAGCATTTTCAGATTTTGCAGGATTCGCTCAAAAAGCTGAATGTGGATTTTACCATAGACAAAAGTTTGGTCAGGGGCTTGGATTACTACACCCGCACGACGTTTGAAATTCAGACCGGCGCGCTGGGCGCGCAGAATGCCGTTGCCGGGGGCGGGCGATATGACGGTTTGGTGAAAGTGCTGGGCGGTCCCGATATTCCGGCCACGGGTTTTGCCATCGGCTTTGACCGGCTCACGGAAATCACAGGCTTGAAAGCCTCTGATTTTGAGCAGAAGCCGGATGTTTTCATTGCCGCGCTGGGAGAGAAAAGTCAGGCAGCCGCGTTTGAATGGAACTGTGCGCTGGCGGCCGCGGGCGTGAAAGCGGAAATCGCCTTCGGAGACAGCAGCCTGAAAAGCCAGATGAAACGGGCGGACAGGGTAGCCGCGCCATTCGTGCTGATTGTCGGCGAGAAAGAACTTGAAGACGGCGCGGCGCTGTTGCGGAACATGGCGACAAAGGAGCAGGTTGCTGTTCCGCTTGATAAGATTGTGGAAACGCTGAAAGCCGCCAATCGGTGAAAAGGGTGCAATCTCGTTCCCACGCTCTGCGTGGGAATGCAGCCTGGACGCTCCGCGTCCCGTGTAGGCACGCCGGCGGCGTGCCCCTACATTCACAACAGAGAATGCTACGATTATCTTTTATTAAAAAAGAAAATGGCAAGCACACATAAAGTTCAGTTGTTTGTGAAGACGCAGAAAGCAGGTATAGCTATATAAAATATTTATGAAAAAAAAGTTTTTCTTTATGGATTGGCTGATTTATGGAAATGGTGAAATGTACGGAGATATATCCGAAAATTCCATAGAGAACAAAATCCGTCTGCTGCTTGAGGGGCTTTCTGAAGAACAGCAACGGGAGCTCTTAAAAAGCCTTAAAAAGGAGAAACTCTTAATTCAGCTTCTGGCGAAAGAGGAGCATGGCGTCACTAGTTCTGCGTCCTAATCTAACATTAGATGTTTAACATTAAATAATTAATAATATCAAAAACTAAGGAGGAAATAAAAATGGGATTGCTCGGCAAACTGGTAAAGCTGTTTTTTCAGCCGGATGATGACAGAAGGTCTCTGAAATGCAAATATGACAGATATGAGGAATTTTTCAGTTTCAGAGATGATGTTCCCAAGAATGATCGGATATACAGGAGGTTTTCCGAACTTGACAGCCGTCTGAAGAATGTTGAAAATTCTGTTTCCGGTGACGGCAAATCTGAGGATATAATGACATCCAAGGAAAAGGGGGATGAATTTGAAAAATTTGTCGTATTCAAATTTGACCGGCGATATTTTCATCTGATTGACTGGCGGAGCGATAAAAGCTTTGAAGGAATTTATCCCGAATCGAATAAATACCCTGATCTGGTTTTGGATTACAGACCCGAATCTGTCCGTTTCGCTGTCGAATGCAAATGGCGGCAAAACTGGCTGAATGTCAACAGCAGATTTTATGTGAACTGGACCGGCGGCGATGATGAGAAGGGAGAGCGCAAAATAGAAACCTATCTTCAGTATTCTCATGAAAAGAGGGTTCCCGTTTTTGTTGTGATCGGTGTCGGCGGGATACCTTCCGCTCCCGAAGAACTGTTTGTCTCTCCTTTGGAATTTCTGAAATTTCCCAAAGCCGAAAAAGGGTATCTTGAGAGGTTCAGGAAAAGGAATTTCAAGGAAAGCAATTTTTATTTTGACTGCAAAAACTGCTTTCTGAAATAATCTAATGTTAGATAAA
>JAIFKL010000263.1 GCA_020049595.1 Desulfobacteraceae bacterium | reverse complement strand
GCCCCAGCGAAAGCGGAAAATATCCGGCATCCGCAGCCGGATAGCTGATGTCTGTAAATCTGTAGTCTGTCCTGTCGGGAAAGCAGGAAAAACGCATTCCCTTGAACCGCCAATAAGGAAAAAAGAAAACTTCCTTATCTTCCGGGGCAGCGTGGGGAAACATATAGCGGAAGTAGTCCTGCCCGAAAAGATAGGACTTCACCCGGCAATACTCGCAGGAAAAGATGCGGTCTGTCTCTTCCAGAATCGCGGGCGCCCCGCACTGGGGACATTGATGTTCGATGAGGAAATTTGTCATGAGTCAATGATGTCGGCTGTTTTTGTTCCGTAGGGACATCTGATAATAGCCCGGCGATTCATTGCCGGGAGTTTTTTCACAGTCCCGTAGGGACATCTGAGAATAGACTGGCAATTTATTGCCGGTTTTCATTTGTGTGCAATCGAAATCCGGCGATGAATCGCCTGGCTATTTCCGAAAATCCCTACGGGATTCCCCCAATCAAAATTTTTCTCCGCACTGATTGCAGTAAAAAGAACCGGCAAGATTCTCCGCACTGCATTTGGGGCATAATCGCGGACACGGCTTTTCTTCAGCCGAATGCCCGCAACGGGAACAGAATTTCGCGTTGGGCGTCAGGTTTTTTCCGCAATTCGTACAACGCCGGAAAATGACTTGCTGATGTCCGCAATGCGGACAAAATTTTGCGTACTCCGGAACCGGGTTCCGGCATTCCGGGCATTTTACCGCATTTCCGCGGGAAGTTGTGCTTTCCGACTCGCTCTTCTGCGCCTGTTTTTCGGTGCCGGAAAGATATTGTCCGAACATGGCAGGCAGCATCAGACCGAGTCCCGCGCCCATTGCCTCGCCCCCGGCTCCGGATTCCGAAGCTTTTTCCAATGCCATCGCCATTTTCATCCGCATCAGTTTGTCCGTATCGTCGCCGAAAACGCCCATGCGGCTGCGGTCGTCAATTGCCTTCTGAACTTCCGGGGGCGGCGTGACCGCATTGATATACAGATTTGTCAGGTCAATTCCGAATCGGCTGAAATCCTCTCTCAGCCTTTTGGCAAGCCCTTTGGAGAGGTCATCGTATTTTGCCGGAAGATTCAGAATCGAATCAAGGCTTTCTCCCATGTAGTCATTGAAGCGTGAGACAATCACCTGACTCAGATATTCCTCGATTTCCGCTGTGGTGTAAATGCCCTGCGTGCCGACGAGACTGTTGATAAAGAGAACCGGCTGAAATATCCGCAGATTGAAAACGCCGAAAGCCCGAAGCCGGATCAGTCCGAGTTCGCTGTCTTTGAAGGCAACCGGGTCGCGGGTGCCCCATTTCAGATTGGTAAAAATTTTCAGGTTTACAAAGTAAACTTCGGCGCGCAAAGGACTCTTAAATCCCCACGGCAGGCTGAGGAGTTTGGTCAGCAGCGGAATGTTCTCGGTTTTGAGCGTATGCTGTCCGGGTCCGAACGCGCCCACAGCTTTTCCCTGATAAAAGAAAATACCGGCTTGGCTTTCGCGGATAATAAGCTGCGCGCCGAACTTTATCTCGCCGGAGCCTTTTTCCGGGATGCGGCGGACAATCTCCTTGCCCGTTTCGTCAAACCATTCTAAAATTTCTAAAAAAATAAGATTGTCCGTTCCCATTTTGATGACTCCTCGTTTTTTTTTAGCCACGAATGGACACGAATTTTAACACGAATGAGACACGAATATTTTATATAAATTCGTGTTTTCTTATTCGTGAGACATTCGTGTTCATTCGTGGCTAAATTATTTACCCCATCGGCTCGTTTTCCACCAGATTCCACACGCCGCAGGGACATGCCTGCGCGCAGAATCCGCAGCCGATACAGCGGTCAGCGTTCACGACATATTCATAACTGCCGTTTCCGCTTTCCTGCCTGCTGATCGCCGACTGCGGGCAGACCGTCACGCAGATACCGCAATCCCGGCACGCGCCGCAGGACGCGCACTGTGAGCCGCAGTCATCCAAATCCCTGAATTCCCTGATCCGCGGATCAAAATATTCCAGCGTCACCCGTTTGCGGGCGATGATGTAACGGCGTGAATCCGCAGGTCTGCCGCTTTTGAAAATATCGTTGATTGCCTGCGCGGCTTTTCTGCCAGCGCCGATGGCGTCTGTCAGCAGCCCCGGTTTTACCGCATCGCCGATAGCAAAAATCTTATGATCGCCGGTCTGGCAGTATTCGTTGACTTTGATATAACCGCGCTCGGTTGCAACCGTTTCCGGCAGAAAATCCAAGTCCGGCACATCTCCCACAGAGATAATCACCGTATCCGCAGGAATAATTTCGCCGGTGTCCAATCTGATGCCCTGTTCCGTGATTTCTTTGGTAAACACGGGCCATCGGAATTTTGCGCCGATTGCCTCAGCCGCTTCCCTTTCTTTGCCGAAAGACAAAGGCTCCTGAATGTCTAAGAGCAAAATGTCTTCCGAACCGAGCCGATGCGCTTCTGTTGCGACATCACAGCCCACGTTGCCCGCGCCGATAATGACTGCACGCTTTCCGGGCTTGGCTGTGCCTGCTTTTGCCTGAATGAGAAAATCCAGCGCGGAAGTCATTCTTTCTTTTCCCGGAATCGGCAGCATTCTCGGCTTCTGCGCGCCCGCGGCAATCACAATAAAATCAAAATCCGCTTTCAGTTGTTCTATATCTTCTTTTCCCAAACGCTGCTGAAGATGAACATGAGGAATCACTTTCTGCACCCGCTCCAATTCTTTGGAAAGCACTTCTTCGGGAATGCGGGTGTTGGGAATCACGGAGGTGATTTTTCCGCCCAGCGTTTTTGCCATGTCATAGATAATCGCCTCGTGTCCGTTCCGGCGCAACTGCCACGCAACCGAAATACCCGCGGGCCCCCCGCCGATAACGGCAATACGCCTGCCGCTTTCCGGCGGAAGCGTGGGAAGCCCTGCGGCAATGCTCGCTTTTCCTAACTTTGCGATGTCCACCGGAACCATAGCCTCCGATTGCCGGGTACAAGCCTGCATACAGAGATTTGGACACAGATAGCCGCAAACCGTTGCCGGAAAAGGCGTGTAGGCAAGTGCCATGTCCACAGCCTCGTCAATTCTGCCTTCACGAATCAGCCGCCACCGCTCATGAACCGGAATGCCGGTGGGACAGGTGGCCTCGCAGGGCGCCATGTATTTGCGGTTTTCCCAGACCGGCACAAAACGCCGCAAATTGCCTGTGGTGATGACCGGAATCTGCCTCATGTCCATGTCGGTGAGATCGCCGATCAACCCGCCTTTGCCGAGTTCTTTGTCCCAGACCTCCTTGCGGAAAGAAGACATGGAACGGTAATGTTTTGCAACTCTTTCAGCAGGGGAGCGCGAAACGAGCAGTTGCCACCGGTGACGGTCCGAAAACCTGTCAAAGAGATCGGGACGCCGGATATGGTCCAGAAAAATTCTCAGATTGTCCGAGAACCAGTTCCACTCCTCATCTGAAATCGGAATGAGTTTTGCATCGGTCTGACTGAATCCGCTGTGTGCGCCCCGGAAAAAAACTTTGCCGCCGACCATTCCCACGAGGGGACGGTATCCCAGAATATTTTCAGGATTTTGCGCTCTGTGTCCGCAGATGACCGCAATACCGCCCGCCATAAATTCGCCGAAATAATCCCCGACACCGCCCAGCACCCACAGTTCCGGCGGAGAAAAACGGGGATTATGCTTGGTCATGGTCATGCCTCTGGCGCCGAGATTTCCGGCAACGTAGATTTTGCCTTGAGCCATGGCGTTTGCCGCGCCGTTTCCGGCATTCCCGTGAACCGTTATGGTTGAACCGGCATTCAGCCAGCCCACGTCATCGGAACCGGGTCCCGCAATTTCAATGAAGGTGTTGGGAAAGCCCATGGACCCGACGCGCTGTCCCGCGTGACCTTCGATTTTTACATGCACTTTCTGACGGTCTGCCTTCCAAAGTCTGCCGCCGATGCCGTGCTGCCCGAAGGCTCTGACTTCCAAATATCGGTGTCCGCGTTCCACCGCGTCCTGAATTTCTTCCTCCAAGACACGCGAGTCAACCCGGACGCCGTTTCTTTTACCTGAAATAATATGATATTGTTCTTTATCCATTGAGTTCTCCGAAAAAGAGGTCAGGGGTAAGGGGTTAGAGGTCCGAGGCGGGGAAACAGATTTACCCCTAACCCCTAACCTCTGGCCTCTAACCCCTTTTACTTTTGCTGTTCCAATTTAATATCCTTATATGATTGAAATTAATCACATCAAACTTCAGGGATTGAATATATTGGGACAAACGAAAATCGTCGGTAAGCAATAAATAACTGCCTCTCGATACATGAAATATAATTGAATCTGTCAAACCGAATTTGTCAAACTCATTGAATGACACAGCCTTCTTGCTCTCAATATGGCGTTCCTCAAGAATTGAGATCGTATCCGAAAAAATCTTATAAAATTCAGACTGATATTTCCCTTCCAAGCTGTTTGACAGATTGCTCACTTCAGTAAGGACATTCGGTGTAGTAACAACCGAATTGAAGCAGCCGATCAGCTTACGAAGCGTATAATAATCTTCTTTGGCATAAATTCTTGTTCTCTTGAAATTGGGAATCATATCAGGTTTTACCGAACCTACCAGTAACATCAAGAGGAGATTCGTATCAATAAGAATTCCCTTATTTCTGTATTTGACAATCAGCTTTTCAACGGGCTCAATCATACTTCCCTGATTTTCATAGAATGAAATTTTCCGGTTTGTGCATCTATCCTGAAAATTTTATATTTACGGGCAAATTCCTTTTCTCTCTCTGTAAGCATTCTTGAAAGCGGTGAATTTGTTTTGTCGCTCTTTGCTTCGGGTACGGAAAATCCGAGGGTGATAAACCAATATTTCTCGTCATCGGATATTTCAACTTCTTCTAATTCCAAATCCGCGAGTTTGTCGGAAGAGAAAAGTGTTACAAGCGTATCGTTGGCGATTTTTACGGCTTCTTTCACATCAATCATACGTTTGTTTTCCTGATTAGGGGTCAGAGGTTCGGGGTCAAAGGTCAGAGGCAGAAAACAGATTTATGAAAAAGCTGACAACCCCCCGAACCTCTAACCTCTGACCCCGAATCCCTTTCCTACACCACATATTTTATTTTAAGCCGCTCGGCAGCATGATAATCGCTGATGCCCAATGCGTCCGACATACCGATGGGCAAGGCTGTAGAGCGTCCCAGCGGCGCGACAATTTTTTTCAGTTCCGTGTCAAAGCTCAGAAACACATCCACCACGCGCTGTGCCACCTGCTCGGGATCCAAACGGCGGTAAAGCCGAGGATCCTGCGAAGTGATGCCTTTGGGACAACGCCCGATATTGCAGATATTGCACCGGTCGCTTTCCGAGCCGAGACAGCCCCCGGCAGCCTGCATCATATATTTTCCGATCTGAACGCCGCTTGCGCCGAGCATGATGAGCGCTGCGGCATTCGCCGCGAGATTCCCGCTTTTTCCCACGCCCCCGCCTGCAAATATCGGTATCTCATTCTGCATTCCGAGTGTTACAAGATTCAGATAGGAATCCCGGATATTGCTCGCTATGGGATGCCCCATGTGATTCATGGAGACATTGTAAGCCGCGCCGGTGCCGCCGTCTTCTCCGTCAATGGCAAGACCTGCGGCGTAAGGATTCCGGGTGAGATTGTTCAGAACCGCCAGCGCGGTGGATGTCCCGGAAATCTTAGGATAAACCGGCACACGGAACCCCCACGCCATATACATGGACTGAATCATCTTTGCCACGGCTTCCTCAATGGAATATTTGGTCTGATGCGTGGGCGGACTCGGCAGACTTATGCCCGGCGGCACACCCCGGATTGCCGCAATCAGCTTGTTGACTTTGTGCCACATGAGCAATCCGCCGTCTCCGGGTTTTGCGCCCTGTCCGTATTTGATTTCAATCGCGCATGGGTCTTCCTTCATTTCCGGTATGGCATGAATGATTTCGTCCCAGCCGAAATAGCCGCTGGCAATCTGAAGAATCACATATTTCAGAAAGCGGGAGCGCAGCAGTCTCGGCGGACATCCGCCCTCGCCGGTGCAGACCCTAACCGGCATTCCGAGTTCTTCATTGAGATATGACACGCCCATCTGAAGCCCTTCCCACATGGTCGGCGAAAGCGCGCCGAAAGACATGGAGCCGATCATCAGCGGATAAATTTCCCGCACCGGCGGAATCCAGCCGTTGTCATCAAGAAATTTCAGATTTTCCTCCGGCGGCAGCACTCTGCCCAAAAGGGTTTTGAGTTCAAATTCATGCCGTCCCGCATCCAGCGCAGGGTCTGTGAGCATGGAAATTCGGATGAACTTGATCTGATCTAAAATACCGCCGGGAACATTGCGCCGTCCGCCTCTCCGCCGCGGCTGTCCGCCCCGGTCAATATGATAGCGCAGTTTGTCTGCCTCATCCCCGCGATACGGCATGATCGCGTCATTGGGACAGACCAAACTGCACATCGCGCATCCCACACAGGCATAAGCCGGGTCGGTTCTCTGGCGGATGCCGTAATAGATGCTGTAATCTGAGCCGGATGCCTGTTTGCCGGTGGCGATATTCAGAGGAACCTGAACCGTTCTTTTGCGGAAAACACCGAGTTCAACGGCATTGACCGGACAGACCGAGGTGCAGCTCCCGCAGAGCGTGCATTTTTCCTTGTTCCATAAAATCTGCCAGGGCAGGTCTTTTATGCTTAGTGAAGAGGGGGTAATACTTCTGTCTGACGACATACTCTGACCTCCTGACGATCCGGTCCCACAATGACCGTATCCAAGTGCATGGGTTGAAAATCTTTGGTTTTGTCACGATCCGGAATCACAGCATCCAAGCCGCAGATTTCCGAAGAAAAAGCAAACATGCCGGGTTTGCCGCCAACGACGCCGGGGCGAAGCTTTTTCCGATCCTGTACCATAAAAAGGCTGTGATCCGGCAGGCTTCCGATCACACAGTTGGGACCGTCAATAATCAGGCGTCTGCACGAATGTTTCAACTGTTTCAAAAATATCGCATTCGGATGGCTTTCAATGTTTTCATCCTGAAGCGGGGTAATGACATGTTTGTACCACTCAATGCCGAGTCTCAGTTTTTCATAAGTATAATGCAGAATATGAGTAAAAACCTCCGAGTCGGACTGATAGCCCATGTAACCGTGAAAGCCTCTTGACTCCAGATATTCCTTTATGGGAATAAAAGCGGTGTTTTCGCCGTTGGTCATGGTGGAAAATCCCTCGATGAAAAAGGGATGGCACGCGTAAAGATTGATGGCATAGTTGGTGTTCTGTCTGCCCTGCGCCATGATGATGCGGGCGCAGAGGTCTTTTCTGCCCAATCCCAGAAAACGGGCAACCGTCATGGGGTCTCCGATTTCTTTGATCATAATCACATCGGGCCAGAAGGAAAAGACAATCATATCTTCTTCTTCCTCGCCCATTGTTCGCAGTTCGAGACGCAGGATGAGCAATCGGCTCTGTTTTTCTTCAACGCTCAGTTTTTCCCATTCCTCCGGGTATTCATAAGCCCGGACTAAATACAAATCCCGTTTCGGCACACCCGCGGGCCGCACTTTCGGGATTTTGACGGACAGTTTGTATTTGGTCATAAAGCCGATATTCATCATGAACTGATCCAGACGCTTGATGCCTTTTTCTGTAAAAATTCCGGATAGAATCGGCGCATCTTTCATTTCTTCAAAAGGACCGCCGAGGTCGCGCATAAAAAGCCCCACTCCGGAACCGTCATGCCCTTCCCGCATCACATCCAAAGCCTCCGCCGCAATCATCGGAGACAAAGGCTCTTTGCTGGTTATTGCAAACAAACGGCACATATATTCTTTCTCCTTGATGTTTGTACCTCACCCCCCGGCCCCCTCTCCGAAGGCAGGGCTGTCAATTTCTCCTCTTTTCCTCAGCCGGCTGCCGCGCGGCCGCCATAATCCCTCTCCCCTCCGGGGAGAGGGAGAATTTGACAGCCCTGCCCTCCGAAGGAGAGGGGGAGAATGTGGGTTAATTCTATGTCATTCCTCACTTTTCTCAAAATGACATTATTTGATATATAAATTTAATATATTTTAAACATTTAATGATGACTGTATAAGTTCAGCTTTAAAAAATATCGGAATAACAGTAAAATTTAAGATTAAACTCTCTACTTTATCCTTTATGATAAAAATTTTCAAGAGTCCTTTTCAATAAAAATGAGGTAACCGTATTTTTTAAATTTATTTATAATAAAAAAACAAGCAATTATATATTTTAAACAATTCTGTTTAATGTTTTATAACATCTTATTTAAAAACAGAATCAAAAATTATGCCAAGACAAATCCGTTTGCCCTTGAAAAATTTCTTGTTTTTTTTATTTTTCAATGATATTAAATATTAGACCTCTTTAAAAATTCGGATTTGCCCCCTTGATTTTATTGGATAAAAATTGACTTTTGAAAGAGGTCTATTGCCGGATGTCGGGGGCATTACAAAGTTTTTTGAGTCCCGCAGGGACGGATGAATCTCAGTCGTCCCTACGGGACTGGAAAAAACAATGCGGATTCTTTTCCCGGCAATGAATTGCCGGGCTATTATCGTGTGTCTCTACGGGACAAAATATCGGGGGAGTTCCATAGGGACGACTGAAAATAGCCCGCCAATTTATTGGCGGGAAAAAGAGCTGAGAATCTTTTTAATTTTAAAAGGACAGAGAGGAATCGGAATAATGAATGAACTTATCAGTAAAGCCAGAATGCTTTCGGGATTGAAGACAAAGCAGGAAATTTTAAATCAGGCGCTGCGGTTCTATGTCGAACATCTGGAACAGAACAAAAAAGATAAAAATAAGTCATTTTATCAGCTTACAGAGCATCTTGCCGGAATCATCGAGGGACCGTCGGATCTGGCTCATAATAAAAAATATATGCAGGAATTCGGAAAATGAAAGAAACAATTATTGCCGACACAGGCATTTTTGTTGCTTATCTCAACCGTTATGAGAAATTCCATGATTGGACAAAAGAGCATCTCGATAAAATTCCGCCGCCGCTGATAACCTGTGAAGCGGTTGTTGCAGAATCCTGTTTTCTCTTGCGGAATGTCATATTCGGAAATGAAAAATTTTTTGAACTTCTTGAAACCGGACTTGTTGTTATTTCCTTTCATTTGGAAGGTGAAATCAGCAGGATAAGAAACCTTATGATGCGTTATTCAAATGTGCCTATGTCTTTTGCCGACGCATGTCTTGTCCTAATGTCGGAGCAATACTCAGACGCTGTTGTTCTGACGCTTGACAGTGATTTCAGAATTTATCGGAGAAATAAAAGGCAACATATTCGTGCAATTATACCTGATTAATCAGGTGCAGGGTGGGCAGCTTGCTGCCCACCCTGCAAGTCAGATGAAAGGATTAACGTCACAGAGCCTGAAGATGAGGACAGGGAAATCGAACTGACAAAATTTTTCAGCGAGAAAACAGTAGATATTTTAACGGATTACGGATATCATATACTGGTTATGCCGATAAAATAAGCTGGCGCACTGCTCTGTCCCATAGGGACGACTGAAAATAGCCCGCCAATTTATTGGCGGGAAAAAGAGGATTCACAAATCAATTCCTGCCAAAAAAACGAAAGGAGAAGTCATGTCAACCCCCATCATTATTGTCGTCGCCGTTATCGGGCTGATGTTTGCCCTTATTGTCAGCGGCATGATCCTGTCCCGGCTCTACGCCAGAGCCTCAAAGGAAATTTCCTTTGTCCGAACCGGCTTCGGCGGGCAGAAAGTCATCATGAACGCGGGCGCGTTTGTGCTGCCTGTCCTGCATGAAATCATTCCGGTCAATATGAACACGCTCCGGCTGGAGGTTCAGCGCACCAATCAGCAGGCATTGATTACGCGGGACCGGATGCGCGTGGATGTTCAGGCTGAATTTTACGTCCGCGTCAAACCCACTTCCGAGTCAATCGCCAACGCCGCTCAGACGCTCGGAAAACGCACCATGGACCCCAAAGCCCTCAAAGAATTGGTGGAAGGCAAATTTGTGGACGCGCTGCGTTCCGTGGCTGCCGAAATGGCAATGGAAGAACTGCATGAGCAGCGAGTCAATTTTGTGCAGAAAGTTCAGGCGGCTGTGACCGAAGATTTGCTCAAAAACGGTCTGGAATTGGAATCCGTGTCGCTGACTGCGCTGGATCAGACCGATCAGAGTCATTTTAATCCTCAGAATCTTTTTGACGCCAGCGGTCTCACCCGCCTGACCGAGGAAATCCAAGCCCGCAGAAAGCAGCGCAACGATATTGAGCGGGATACCGAAGTTGAGATACAGAAAAAAAATCTGACTACTGAGCAGCAAAAACTTGAGTTGTCAAGAGAAGAAGAATACGCCCGTCTAGAACAGCAGCGGGAAATAGAGGTGCGCCGGGCAGACCAGCAAGCCGGCATTGCCAGAGAGCAGGCTGAAAAACAGCGTCAGGCAAAAGAGGCGCAGATTACGGCAAAGCAGCAGGTGGATCAGGCGCAGATCATAGCGGAACGGGCTGTTGAGGAGGAGCGCATCGAGAAAGAACGGCTTCTCAAGGAACGAGACATCGCGAGAGCAAAGGCGATTGAAACCGCAGAAATCGAGCGGCAGAAAAGCGTTACGCTTTCGGATCAGGAGCGAGCTATCGCGATTGCGGAAAAATCCAAAGAAAAATCCGTCGCACAGGCAGAGGCGGATAAAGCCCGTGCATTGGCGGTCAGAGCGGAAGAACAGGTCAATACTGCCCGTGAAACCGAAATTGCCGAGCGTCAGAAAGCCATTGAATTAGTTGAAGCCCGGAAGCAGGCGGAACGGGACGCCATCGGCATTATGGTTGCGGCAGAAGCAGAGAAAAAAGCCGCGGCGGACAAAGCCGAAGCCCTTCGAGTGCTTGCCGGCGGCGAAGCTGAAAAGATCAAAATTGCGGCAAAAGCCGAAGCGGAATCTGAAATTATGAAAGCCGAAGCTGCCAAAAAACGCTACGCCGTGGAAGCCGAAGGCGCACGAGCGAAACATGAAGCTGAAAATATTCTGGAACCCGCGGTTATCGAGATGCGGATCAAGACAGCGCTGATCCAGAATCTTGACAAAATCATTCGGGAGAGCGTCAAGCCCATGGAGGCGATTGAAGGCATCAAGATCATTCAGGTGAGCGGACTCGGCGGCGGCAGCGGAACCGGCGGGACGGGGCAGGATGCGGGCGGAAATCTTGCGGATCAGATGGTCAACAGTATGTTGCGCTATCGGGGTCAGGCACCGCTTGTTGACAGTCTGCTGAAAGAATTGGGCATCAGCGGCAGCGACATCAACGGGCTGACAGCGGCTCTTCGCGGGGATTCGTCTCCTTCAGGAGATAAATGATTAAAGCCCCGTAGGGGCGAGATATTTGTAGCCCCGTAGGGGTGACATATTTGTAGCAAATTGTTGGCATCCCTCAGACAAGCCCCGTAGGGGCGAGATATTTGTAGCCCCGTAGGGGCGAGATATTTGTAGCCCCGTAGGGGTGACATATTTGTAGCAAATTGTTGGCCCTCTACAAATATTACGCTCCTACGGAAGCTCTCTCAGAAATTTTTCGGTCTTCTGGGGGGCTTGCTTTCCGAAAGAGATATGAACGATGCAAGTCATAGAAATATCAGACCTTATTGACCGCTCTGAAGACAGCAAAATTCAGTTGAAACAGGATGTAAGCAATGCCGTTGAGTTGGCTTCGGAAATGGTGGCGTTTTCCAATGCCAGAGGCGGCGTTATTATCATCGGCGTTTCAAAAACAAAAGACATCACCGGACTGTCTGATAAGGATATTGAACGTATCAATCAGCTTATTTCAAATGCGAGCGATCAGAATGTCCGTCCCCCGATTGCTCCGTTCACGGAAGTCATCAAAATCGGAGAAAAGAAAGTCATTGTACTGGAAGTTGCTGAGGGGATAAACAAGCCTTATTCTACCAATGAAGGCATTTTCTGGACAAAAAAAGGATCAGACAAACGAAAGCTGTCCCGGGAAGAATTGCAGCGGCTGTTTCAGGACTCAAGCCGAATGTATGCCGATGAACAGATGATTCGCGGTTCTTCGATTCGAGATATGGATCGAATTTTTTTTGAAGAATTTTATGAAAATGACTACAAAGAACGAGTAGAAGATTCAGAATTGCCCCTTGAGAGGCTGCTCGAAAATATCAAACTTGCCGAAAAGTCCGAACTCAGGCTCGGTGGCTTGTTATTATTCGGCAGAAATCCGCAGGTTTTCAAACCGGCTTTTCATGTCAAAGCGGTTTCATTCTACGGAAATGAACCGGAGGGAACCGAGTTCAGGGACAGTGAGGATATTAAAGGCAATTTGACCCGGCAGTACGAGCATACGCTCGGTTTCCTCCTGAGAAATCTTAAAAAAATACAAAATGGGATTCAGTTCAATCAGTTGGGCGAATTGGAAATACCGCAGCCGGTTCTGGAGGAATTGACGGTGAATGCGCTGATTCATCGGGATTACTACATCAATGCTCCCATCATTGTCTTTATCTTTGACAACCGGATTGAGATAACGAATCCGGGCAGATTGCCGAACAATCTGAACATCGAGCATATCAAACACGGTGTATCTGTGGTGCGGAATCCCGTGCTTCATTCTTTCGGCTCCCGGCTGCTCCCGTATCGCGGAGTGGGAACCGGGATTCGGCGGGCTTTGAAAGCTTATCCGCATATTGAATTTGAAAACAATGAAGATGC
>JAIFKL010000105.1 GCA_020049595.1 Desulfobacteraceae bacterium | reverse complement strand
TTCTATCAGCTTTAACAGTTCCGCCAGATTTTCCGGAGAAATCGGAGAATTTTCAATGCTTTTTCCTTCGGCGTTCAGAAGCCCCAGCAAAGACCCCATGACCCAGTTACTGACTTGCTTGGGCTGCGGAAAAATTTTCACACAGGCTTCAAAATAATCCGCCAGTTCACGGGCAGATGTCAGCACTTCCGCGTCATAAGAAGGCAGTCCCAAATTTTTGATAAATCTCTCTTTTTTTTCATCCGGCAGCTCGGGAAGCGATGCTTTTACAGACTGAATCCATTCATCTGAAATGACTAACGGCAGCAAATCAGGGTCCGGAAAATAGCGGTAATCATGGGCTTCTTCTTTGGAGCGCATGGAAGTCGTCACGTTTTTCACCGGGTCCCAGAGCCGGGTTTCCTGCATCACTTTGCCCCCGTCGCCGATGATTTCTTTCTGCCGCTCGATTTCAAAATAAATCGCTTTTTCCACATGCTTGAAAGAATTGAGATTTTTCAGTTCTGCACGAGTGCCGAAAGTTTCCGAGCCTTGAGGCATGATGGACACATTTGCATCACAACGGAAACTGCCCTCTTCCATGTTGCCGTCGCAAATATCAAGATAACGCAGAACGGAACGCAGTTTTCTGAGATATGCGCCTGCCTGTTCCGGAGTGCGGATATCCGGTTCGCTCACGATTTCAATCAGCGGCACGCCGGTTCGGTTGAAATCCACCATGCTGACGGGCCGGTTCGGATCGTGATTCAGCTTTCCCGCGTCTTCTTCAATGTGTATTCTGGTAATGCCGATGCGTTTTTTTTCATCGCCGACTTCAATATCAATGTAACCTTTCTGCGCGACAGGCATTTCATATTGGGAAATCTGGTATCCTTTGGGAAGGTCCGGATAAAAATAATTTTTCCGTGCAAATCTGCTTTCATGAGCAATGCTGCAATTGGTGGCAATGCCCATGCGGATGGTGTAATCAACCACTTTTCTGTTCAGCACGGGAAGCACGCCCGGCATTCCCAGACAGACCGGACAGGTATGGGTATTGGGCGGCGCTCCGAAAAGGGTTGAACAGTTGCAGAAAACCTTTGTTTTTGTTTTCAACTGGGCGTGAACTTCAAGCCCTATGACAGATTCAAATTTCATTTTTTTTGTATCCTTGATGAGACTTGCTTGATATTGTAAAGCGATTTTTCAAATCGCTTAAACCGCTTGAAAAGCGGTTTTACGGAGAGGAGGATTAATCTCGTGAGTCAAATTAATTTTCCAAGCTCTTAGAGACATCTGGCTTGCTCAGGGTGACAGGGACAGGGTTTATCACTGCTTCAATCGTCATTATCGCATTATTTCCAACCCCTCAGTCTGTTTGCTTCTTTTATAAATTCAATATTCGGTCTGTCAGAAACTGCCGGCGGAACGGCGATAACAGGTCTCAGGTCTTTGACAAATTTATCCATACCGCCGTCAAATCCCGTTTCTCCGAATTTCTTCATTTCATCAATGTTTACAATAATCTGATACTGTTCGTTGAAGGTAACAAGCCCTTTATCATAAGCCCTATGATATAATGCAGATAAAGCAATTCCGTTAGCCGTGTCATCGGTGGATTTGTCGGAACTTACCGGAACAATGTGCGCAGCATCAACCAATTTTAACTGCATACCGCTGAACGCACATTTATTTCCGTAAGCTGTCAATACTCTTGCTTTGAAACTTGTGTCGCGGAGTTTTCTGCTTAACTGAATGACTGCTGTTTGTCGCTGTTTGCTGACTTGCTGAATAAGTTCTGTGTTCAGTTCAGGCGGTCGGTCTGATATTTCTTCTAACACTTTGAAATCTTTCTTGGAATCGCCGAAGCTGTGCAATTGTTCTGATGACTGAACATAGCTCACAAAAAAATCCGGTCGGAAGGCAATCGCTATTTCATTGTTTCCTTTGTCGCAGGGTGAAAAGCTGTTTATCAATGCTTTACGCAGAAATTCTTCTCTGATTTGCATTGAAGGCGAGAATCCGAGTTTTCCCGTGTGTTTCGCATAGTCAAACCCTGCATAAACCCCGACTTCCCCCCACCAGCCGAGAATCAGCGTTTTTTCTCCTGCGTGCTTTTCAAAACAGTCTGCGCCTGTAATCTGAATGCGGTACTCATTTTTGGGTCTTGCTGCCCCGCCGCCGTGAGTCAGATTCCAAATGTAAATGCGAAGCAGATGGCTTTCTTCGTTACTGTAAATTTTCAGGACAAACGGATGTTGTGAAATGTCGCCGACATACAGCACATTCCAGCCGCAATCATTTACTGACTGAACAATTATATCAAGAAGGTCATATTTTCTGTGTCTTGCCATTTAACTTAAATGCTGTTGTAAAAACCTGTCTTTCTGTTTCTTGTCATTCAACTTATACTCTGCTGTAAAAAGGTCGGCTTCTTCTTCAAATCTGATTTTGCTGCCATATAAATATGGTTCGTGAATTTCCATTGCAATCCATTTTCTTTCAAGTTTTTCGGATGCAAAGCCTGTTGTGTTGCTGCCTGCAAACGGGTCTAAAACCAAGTCGCCTTTGCCGGTTGTAAATTTTATGAAAAAATCCGCAAAGTCTTTGGGAAACCTTGCAGGATGAGGTTTTATTTCCAACTCTTTGCACCGTTTCATATAATAGCTGTTGCTTTCTGTATTTGCAAGTTCAAGCAGGTTCGGCGGAATTGCGCCGCCGTTGTCATGACCGAATTTGTCGGAAATATCGTGTCCGCTGGGTCTCAACTGTGCTTTGTAACCGTTTTTCAGGAGAGATTTCATACTGTTGCTGTAGGGTTTCAAAACCTGCCTGTTGTCAGATTTGGGATTTTCTGTTTTGGAGAGCCACCAGACAATATTAACGCTGTCTTTTACTCTGATACGTCTGACAGTCACCCACTCCGCAGGCGTCGGAAGTCGCGCAGGATTATAATGGAAAAATTCCTGCGCCAGAAAGAAGTGCTGCTCACGGCAAAGTTTTACAAGCAATTCATATTGATAAATACTCCTTACAGGGTATCCGGGCAAATATGCGCCGCCCAAATCAATCACCAAAGAGCCGTTGTCAGCAAGCAGCCGGTAAAACTCTTCTGAAAATGGCAGAAACCAGTCAATATACTCCTGTTCCTGTTTGTTGCCGTATTCTTTCTGTCTTGTCAGCGCGAAAGGGGGAGAGGTTAAAATCAGGTTTGCAGAACTGTCGGGAAACTGCTTCATCAGCTCCAAACTGTCACCCAAGTATGCCTGTCCGTATTCGGTCTCATAATACGGCGTTAATGCCGGTGTGCTATCCGGTTTCAATGTCATCTGATTAAATCTCTCAAATTTCAAAGGTGCGGTTTATCATTACGGACAATCAATTTCTTTGGGAAAATCAGAAACCAGCAGCGATGTTTCCAACTCTCTTTCACGGTTATAAAATGCCATATTTCCCTGTTCATCGCAAATCCAGACTTCCGAGGCTCCGGCTTCAAAATACAAGGCTCTTTTTTCAGCCATTTCCTCGTCCGTATTCGATGCGGACATGACTTCCGCACAGATTTCCGGCGCGACAGAGCATTCTGATTCGTATTTTACCGCTTCAAGACGTTGCGCCGAAATCCATGCCACATCAGCAACTTTTGTTCCGTTTTTTGTACGGATCGCACATTCGGGAATCGCTTCTCCCTTGTCGAGCAATTTATAAAGCAGGCGCAGAATCTTTCCCTGAAAAATCGAATGGCGCAATTTTACCGGACTCATGACAATCTGTCCCCATTGATTCAATTCTATCTTAAACGGCAGATTTTTCAGATGAGGCTCTGTGCAGGCTTGTTCCCAATTCATTTTCGCCCCCGGCTTTGATTAAGTGAGAAATTAAAAAGTGAGAAGTGAGAAATGTTCACTTCTCACTTCCCACTTCTCACTTCTTCTTCACTTCCTCAAAATCCGCATCCACCACATCATCATCGCCGCCGGGCTTTGAAGCCCCCTGATGTGCGCCCGCGCCGGGGTCTGCGCCGCCGGGCTGTTCGCCGGTCTGCGCCGCCGCCTGTTTATACATGGCTTCCGCTAATTTGTGCGAAGTCTGCGTCAGTTCATCGCTCAGACGCTTGATTTCCGCCGCGTCATTTCCTTCCATTGCCTTTTTCAGACTGGCTAAGGCATTTTCCACACTGCTTTTTGTCGCGCTGTCAACCTTGGCGCCGAGGTCTTTCAGCGATTTCTCCGTCTGATAAATCATCGCGTCTGCGGTATTTCGGACTTCTACCAATTCCCGCTTCTTTTTGTCCTCTTCAGCATGAAATTCCGCATCTTTGACAAGTTTCTCAATCTCGCTCTTGGACAGACCGCTGGAAGCCGTGATCCGGATGGACTGTTCTTTGGCAGTTGCCATGTCTTTGGCAGAAACATTCACAATGCCGTTGGCGTCAATGTCAAAAGTCACTTCAATCTGAGGCACACCTCTGGGCGCGGGCGGAATGCCCACCAGTTCAAAACGTCCCAGCGTCTTGTTGTCTGCCGCCATTTCCCGCTCGCCCTGAAGCACATGAATGGAGACCGCAGGCTGGCTGTCGGCAGCCGTTGAAAAAACCTGACTTTTTCTTGTGGGAATGGTCGTATTTTTCTCAATCAGCCGGGTCATCACGCCGCCCAAAGTTTCAATTCCCAGAGAAAGCGGCGTCACGTCCAGAAGCAGCACGTCTTTCACATCGCCCTTGAGAACACCTGCCTGAATCGCCGCGCCCACTGCCACAACTTCATCCGGATTCACTCCTCTGTGGGGTTCTTTGCCGAAAATCTTGCGGACCCGGTCGGAAACCGCAGGCATACGCGTCATGCCGCCCACCAGAATAACTTCGTCTATTTTATCCGGGGTCATGCCCGCGTCTTTCATTGCGATTTTACAGGGCATTTCCAGTTTGTCCAACAAATCGGCAACTAAAGATTCCAGCTTGGCGCGGCTCATTTTCATGTTCAGATGTTTGGGACCGCTGGCGTCTGCTGTGATAAAAGGAAGATTGATGTCGGTTTCCATAGAGGTGGAAAGCTCCATCTTCGCTTTTTCAGACGCTTCTTTCAGACGCTGCAAAGCCATTTTGTCGCTTCTCAGGTCTATTCCCTGATCTTTTTTAAATTCGGCTGCCAGATAATCAATGAGCCGGAGATCAAAATCTTCGCCGCCGAGATGCGTGTCGCCGTTGGTGGATTTGACTTCAAACACACCTTCGCCGATTTCCAGTACGGATATATCGAATGTGCCGCCCCCGAGATCAAAGACCGCAATTTTTTCTTCTTTCTTCTTGTCCAGACCGTAAGCCAAGGATGCTGCTGTGGGTTCGTTGATGATCCGCAAAACATTCAGACCCGCAATTTTGCCCGCGTCTTTTGTGGCCTGACGCTGGCTGTCGTCAAAATATGCCGGAACGGTTATGACCGCATCGGTGACAGGTTCTCCGAGATACTGCTCTGCCGTATGTTTGATGTTTGCCAGTATATATGAAGATATTTCCGCGGGGCTTAACTGTTTTCCCTGAATATTGATGCGAATATCGCCGTTGCCTGCCTCTTCGATTTTATACGGCAGAATTTTTTTGTCTTTCTGCACTTCGGCTGATCTGAATTTGCGTCCGATCAGCCGTTTGACTGCAAAAATCGTATTTTCAGGATTGGTGATTGCCTGCCGTTTTGCGATTTGTCCGACCAAACGCTCGCCGTTGCTTGAAAACGCAACGATTGAGGGAGTGGTCCGCCCGCCTTCGGGATTGGTGATCACCTTGGGCTCTCCGCCCTCCATGATCGCCACGCATGAATTTGTCGTTCCGAGATCAATACCGATTACCTTGCTCATCTTTCTTTCCTCCTTGAATATATTAAAAACTGAGTTTTTTAAAAAAACTCAGTTTTTCTTCAGTTTTTTTGAATATGCTGAGTGTCAGTCTGACACATATTTTCTGTAAACTGATTTTTGTCCTTATCTGAGGCTGATGACTATGCTTTTGCTTTGGAAACAACAACCATTGCCGGTCTCAGCAGTCTGTCATGGAGCATATAGCCTTTGTGAAATTCTCTTACAACCGTATTTTCAGGGTATTCTTCCGAAATTTCCTGAGAAACCGCTTCATGAAAAGCAGGATCAAAAGGTTTTCCCACGGATTCAACCGGGGTGACACAGCATCTTTCAAATATCTTGTAAATTTCTTTGAGCGTCATTTTGACACCCTCGGCGATACCGGCGATGTTTTCTTCGGAAACAAAGGATGCCACCGCTCTTTCCAGATTATCCGCCACAGGAAGCAGTTCTTTCATCAGCGATTCATTGGCAAATTTTCTGAAGCTTTCCGCTTCCCGGGCTGTGCGCTTTTTGTAGTTTTCAAATTCTGCGGAAACTCTCAGTAAGCGGTCATAATGATCTTTGGCTTTCTGTTCTGCGGATTCAAGCCTGATCTCCAAATCTTTTATCAGATCATCGCCGCTGTTTTCTTCCGCCGAAACAATATCATCGCCGATATCACCGCTTTCTGTATCGGAAGATTCAGCTTCAGCAATATCATCCTGAATATCGTCGTGTTTTGTCTTTTCGTCATTCATCAGTCTAATACTTTCTCCTGCTTTATGTATTCCGGCGGAAATGCCGGTCGCTGCTTAGTGATTTGTCAGATAATGCGGAATGTGAGTGCTGATAAGAAACATAATTCTGTATGGATAAATGTCAAGTTCGGATTGAAGATTGCAGAAGGAAGATTAACGCTCAGTAAAGCGATTTTTCAAATCGCTGTGAAGCGAATTTCAGTAAAGCGATTTTTCAAATCGCTGTGAAGCGAATTGATCTGTTCTCAGCCTGGGTCGCTCTACAGAACCTTGCAGATGCGGTTTGCTTCGGAATTTGAAAAAGAGGATATAGTAATCCGCTTTCGGTTTTTTTGCCACAGACGCACACAGACATGCACAGACAGATATCTGAATACGGAATGCACCATAGCTGTAGAACGGGTTTGAAACCCGTTTTTCGCTGCGCTCAGAATGACATTTCTGAAGCGCTGTCTGTTTTCAGACATCTTTCAGGATTTTTTGGGGTGGGAGAAGGTTGTGCACCCGCCGTCGAATTCCTTCCTGAAAAGAGCCATGAATATGACCGGGATCGATCCACGACACAGACTGCATCTCTTATCGCTGCTTCCTTCCGGACCTGACGAGGTTCGTGACCGTCTGTTGCGCGGCGGCCGGTCAGCATGTCTGCATGTTCAGGAGAGAAACCCTCTGTTGGGGATTCAGCCTCGCATATAGCGGATTTCGAGTGACAAGGCACCGCTAGCGCCCCGCATAGCACAACCGTCATTAATTATAGCGCGTGATATTATTTTTGCAAGGGAAAAATAGAAAAAACATCAATTTTATTGACATCAGCGTTTCCATATCATAGGGATAATGAAAGCTCACCCCACGCGACCCCACCCCCGGCCCCTCCCCGAAGGTGTCTGCTCCCCCTCTCCTTCGGAGAGTGGGCCGGGGGGTGAGGTCATCTATCGGAGAGGGGGCCGGAGTGTGAGGTCTGAACATGAATAACAATTCTGACATATTAAAAACCGTATCCCGGACCATTGCAGCATGGAAAATGTTTCAGCCGGGCGATGCCGTGCTTGTCGGCGTATCCGGGGGAGCCGATTCTGTTGCGCTGCTGCACATTCTGCGGATGCTTGCGCCCGAATTTTCTCTGCGAATAGGCATTGCACATCTGAACCACTGCCTGCGGTATCCGGACGCGGATAAGGATGCGGAATTTGTCACATCCCTTGCCATAAACCTGAATCTGCCTTATTATATTTCCAAAGCAGATGTGAAAATATATCAGCGGCAGCACCGGCTTTCCCTTGAAGAAGCGGCGCGGCTGGTACGCTACGCATTTTATGAAGATACCGCGGCAAAACACGGTTTCAGCAAAATCGCACTGGGACATCATGCCGATGACAATGCGGAATCCGTGCTTATGTATCTGTTTCGGGGAAGCGGTCTCACCGGCATTTCCGGCATTGCGCCCGACAGAGACGGAAAATTTGTGCGCCCCCTGATTCATCTGACAAAAGCGCAGCTCACCGCTTTTCTGAGCGAAAACAGCATCGTTTATGTTTCAGATGCCAGCAATGCGGATACAAAATTTCTCAGAAACAGGATTCGCCATGATCTGATTCCCATGCTCAAGAAATTTTACAACCCGAACATCGCCGAAACCCTGAGCCGATTTTCCGATATTGTCAGATGCGAAGACGAATGGATTGAATCGGAAATCATAAACCCGCTTTTTGCACAATGTGTTTCAGCATCGCAAAAAGAAAAGATTGCGCTTTCCCTGCCGAAGCTGAAAAACATCAGCCTTGCGGCGCAGAGACGCATCATCCGGAAAGCCGTTGCAAAACTCAGAGGAGATACAAGGCGCATCAGCTATTCGCACATCGAAGCCGTCATAAACCTTTTGCAGAAATCCGGTGTCCGCAAAAGTCTTGATCTGCCGGATGGCGTCAGGGCGGAACGAAACGCAGATACGCTTGTATTTTCAAAATATGAACATGCAAAAACGGAAACGCCGTATTTTGAATACAGCCTGATACACCCCAAGGGGGGAGTTTCGACAATATTTATAAAAGAAACAGGCATGTATCTGACATTCTCCTGTGCGGCAATCTTATTAAAAGAGGGCAAAGGTCTGCAAGACTGTCCGGCATTTTCGCCGACAGCCGCATATTTTGATATGGATGCCCTGAGTTTTCCGCTGACTGTCCGGCAATTCAGACCCGGGGACCGCTTTTGTCCGCTGGGAATGAGCGGCACGCAGAAGGTGAAAAATTTTTTCATCAACAGCAAAGTTCCGATAAATGAGCGGAAAAGATGCCCGATCCTTCTGTCACAGGGGAAAATAATATGGATCGCCGGTTACAGAACGGATGAATCTGCCAAGATCAGCGATTCAACATCAAATATTTTGAAGGCTGAACTTTTTCTTGCCTAATCCGGCATAATAGTTCATATTAAGTGAGAATTGAGAAGTGAGAAACAGAGCATCTCATACCAATTCGCTTTCAAAGATCGGTCTTTTCAGATCGTAAAGCGATTTTTCAAATCGCTTAAACCGCTTGAAAAGCGGTTTTACGGAAAACACCGTTTTTGAAAGCGAATTGGTATCAAATGCGAAATATTTGTAGGAAGAAATCATCAACCTGAGGAGGTAAGTTTTTGAATCCGTTTTATAAAAATCTGGCTTTATGGCTTGTCATCACGTTAATGATGATAATGCTTTACAATCTTTTCAATCAGCAGCCGCCGTCTGAAACCGGCATCAGCTACTCAAAATTTCTTGAAATGGTGAACAGCGACGGTGTGGCTGAAGTCATCATACAGGGACAAGACCTTCTGGTCTCTTCTGTTGACGGAAAGCGTTTCAAGATATTTTCCCCCAATGACCCGGAACTTATCAAAATTCTCAGAGAAAAAGCGGTTTCCATCAAAGCAAAACCTCCGGCAGAATCGCCCTGGTTTATCACAGTGCTGGTGTCGTGGTTTCCCATGATTGTGCTGATCGGCGTATGGATTTTTTTCATGCGCCAGATGCAGTCCGGCGGGGGCAAGGCATTGTCTTTCGGCAAAAGCCGGGCAAGGCTTTTGTCCGATTCTTCGGAAAAAGTGACTTTTGAGGATGTGGCAGGCATTGACGAGGCAAAAGAAGAACTGGAAGAGATTGTCGAATTTCTGAAAGACCCGAAAAAATTCACGCGTCTGGGGGGGCGCATTCCTAAAGGCGTTCTGCTGATGGGACCCCCGGGAACCGGCAAAACCCTTTTGGGACGAGCCATTGCAGGCGAAGCCGGCGTACCGTTTTTCACCATCAGCGGTTCGGATTTTGTGGAAATGTTTGTGGGCGTGGGCGCGTCCAGAGTCCGTGATCTTTTTATTCAGGGAAAAAAGAATGCGCCCTGTATTATTTTCATTGATGAAATTGACGCGGTGGGCAGACACCGGGGCGCGGGTCTCGGTGGCGGACATGATGAAAGAGAACAGACGCTCAACCAACTGCTGGTGGAAATGGACGGATTCGAATCCAACGAAGGCGTGATTCTCATTGCCGCGACCAACCGCCCCGATGTTCTGGATCCTGCGCTGACACGCCCCGGGCGATTTGACCGTCAGGTGGTGGTCTCGCTTCCCGACATCCGGGGGCGTGAAAAGATTCTCAATGTTCACATGAAAAAATCGCCGCTTTCGCCGGATGTGGATTCGCTGGTTCTGGCAAAAGGAACGCCCGGTTTTTCCGGTGCGGATTTGGAAAATCTGGTGAACGAGGCGGCGCTTTTGGCAGCCAAGAGAAACAAAAACAAAATTGACATGCAGGATTTTGAGGATTCCAAAGACAAGGTTTATCTGGGACTGGAACACCGCTCATGGGTTCTGTCGGATGAAGACAAAAAAATGACCGCCTATCACGAGGGCGGACATGCGCTGGTTGCACGCTTTCTGCCCGGCACGGATCCGGTCAACAAAATCACGATTATTCCCCGTGGCAGAACTTTGGGCGTCACATGGTATCTGCCGGAGGAACGCTACAGCCGGTTCAAGGATCAGTATGAAAGCGCATTGGCAGTGGCATTCGGGGGACGTGCGGCAGAGGAGATTGTTTTCGGACGCATCAGCACGGGCGCATCCAACGACATCAAGCAGGCGACCGATATTGCACAGAAAATGGTGCGGTCATGGGGAATGAGCGAAGAACTGGGGCCCCTTTCCTATGCCAAAAGCGAGGAGCATATTTTTCTGGGCAGAGAGATTGCCCAGCATCGGGATTATTCTGAAGAAACCGCCAAAAAGATTGACAAAGAAGTCAGCAGACTGATTCAGAATGCCTATAACTGTTCCAAAGAGGTTTTGAAGGAAAATCTGGATATTCTGCACAAATTGGCGGCACTGCTGCTGGAAAAAGAGACGATACAGGGGAATGAGCTGGACGGGCTTATATATTCGATGCGTCCGGGGATGAAACTGCCGTCGGTGTCGTCATCCGGCGATGCTGCCAATAACGGGGATATTCTTTTGAAAAGCAAATAATTTTTTAGCCACGAATGCCACGAATGAACACGAATTTTTTCACGAATAAAAGATCACGGATTTTATGACAACTGCATTTGTGTTTATTTTTCTGTTAAAAATTCCGTGTGTTTTTTATCAGAGAGAAATTCGTGTAATTCGTGTAATTCGTGGCTAAAAACAACAAACTCCGATCAAAAATGAAAACATACCATCTGTCTTATGGAAAACACCGCCTTGAACTGGGTACACGCACACTCATCATGGGCATACTCAACATCACGCCGGATTCTTTCTCAGACGGCGGAAAATTCTTCGATACCGACATTGCCGTGGCTCAGGGCGAAAAAATGGTCGCCGAGGGTGCGGACATTCTCGACATCGGCGGAGAATCCACACGCCCTTTTTCCGAAGCCGTGTCTGAGGAAGAAGAAACAGACCGGGTCCTGCCGGTAATAGAAAAGCTTGTCACCCGTGTCACTGTTCCGATTTCCATAGACACTGCAAAGGCGGGCGTTGCCAGACGGGCGATCAAAGCCGGCGCGGCGATCATAAACGACATCAGCGCGCTGCGCCTTGATCCGTATATGAGCGGGGTCGCTTCGGAATACGGGGTACCGGTGATTCTGATGCACATGAAAGGCACGCCCAGAACCATGCAGACGGCGCCGGTATATGAAAATCTGATCGGAGAGGTCAGGGCTTTTTTTGAAAATGCGGTTTCCAATGCGGAAAAGAGCGGGATTTCAAGATCAAAGATTATCCTTGATCCGGGCATCGGCTTCGGGAAAACGCTGGAACATAACCTGCTGCTGATCAGACATCTGCGTGAATTTGAAAGTTTTGATCTGCCGCTGCTGATCGGCGTTTCGAGGAAAGCCTTTATCCGAAATCTTCTGAAAGACAAAGACAGCAAAGAAGCCGACCCCCTTTCACCGGAAGTTGAAATCGGCACGCAGGCGGCGGTTGCGGCAGCGATACTAAACGGCGCGCACATTGTAAGGGTTCACAATGTGGCGGCCACGCGTGCCACCGCAAAGATTGCAGACGCCATCAGAAATATTAATTAATTGAGAATTGAGAATTGAGAATTGGGAAGTGTTTATTTCTCAATTCTCACTTTTTCATTTCTCAATTCTCAATTCAAGGACTTCCTCTATGAAACAACTGACATTTTGGATAATAATATTTGCCGTGGTTTTAAGCTGCCCGGCTTTGTCGGCGGAAAAATCAGAGACTTTGCAAAAGGAACAGGCAGAGGCAACCATCGCTCTTGCAGAAGCCTACATGGGGCAGGGCAACTACACAGCAGCATTGAAAGAACTGCTGAAAGTGGAGCAATTTTTTCCTGAAAATCCCTATCTTCACAATGATCTGGGGCTGGTGTATCTGGCAAAAGAAAAGCCGGAGCTTGCCGTCGAACATTTTAAGAAAGCCGTGAAAATCAATCCGGACTACGCGTCTGCCCGCAACAATCTGGGAACAGCCTATCTGGTGCAGAAAAACTGGGATGCCGCGATTGAGATATTCAAAACACTCAGCGACGACCTTCTCTACGGGACCCCGCATTATCCGCTTTCCAATCTGGGCTGGGCATACTACAACAAGGGCGACTACAAAATGTCGGAGAAATACTACACAGACAGCCTGAAAACAGAACCGGATTTTGTGACAGCGCTGCGGGGACTGGGCAGAACATATCTTGCATTGAAAGACTACGGCAAAGCAGT
>JAIFKL010000200.1 GCA_020049595.1 Desulfobacteraceae bacterium | reverse complement strand
CCTGAGGCAGCGGCAACGGCTGTTTCACCGTCGTGGATTTGCCGTCTTTGTTGCGTACCAGACTGTCAATGGCAACAAACGACGTGTATTGCGTCAGCAGATTGTATTTCAGACCCAGATCGGTAATTTCTTTGACCAGCGACTCATTGCTGTCAACGCTGCTGTAATCCGAAAGCAGGCTGATTTTGTGTCTTGCCCACAGATAGCGAAGCGCAGAATTGACCTCAACCGGTTTGAACCGGCTCACGTCAAAATTTGTTTCATAAGTCTGATCCCCGGAAACACCCGTAAGTTTGATGCTTCCTTTGGGTTCGCCTTTCCATTTTCCGAAAACAATCATTCCTTTGGGTTCGCCTTTCCATTTTCCGAAAACAATCACGGGACGCTCTGCCAGCACATCGGGAATGCCGGGCGGCTCCACGTCATAAACCTCAAATCCGCTGAAAGCGATTTTGGCGCGGGTCAGCACCGGCGATTGAATATATTTGCGGAATTTCTCCGCTTTTGCGGGCGCTTCTCCCTCTCCTGTAATCACAAAAGGCTCTCCCATGCCCACTCTTGCCATGCCTTCAATGATATACCGGTTGACGCTCGAACCGATGCCGAATGCGAACATATTTGCCTTGCCGAGACTCTTGCGAATCAGGTCAAAAGCCTCTTTTTCCACAGAAACATAGCCGTCTGTCACAATGACAAAAGAACGGGAACTGTCTTTGTTTTCCGGCAGATTCAAAGCCTGATTCAGTGCAGGAAGCAGTTCGGTTCCGCCGCCGCCCTGCTGATTGTCTATAAACTGTATGGCTTTGGCAATATTTTCCGGATTTGCCGGCAAAGACTGCTTTGACCACAGTTCGGACGCGCCGGAAAACAGCAACACATTGAATGTATCCGAAGCGCGGAGATTGCCGATCAGGTCTTTCAGCACTTTCTTGGAAATATCGAGCGGGAAACCGTGCATGGACCCGGAAACATCCACAATAAAAACATATTCCCGCGCCGGAATCTGAGCCGTGGTGATGCGCTGCGGAGGCTGAACCATCAGCAGAAAGAAATTTTCGCTTTCGCCTTTATACAGCAGCAGCCCGGATTCGATTTTTCCGCCCGCAAGCCGGTATTTCAGAATATAATCACGGTTCCCGCCGGATTTTTCCGAAGGGTCAAGGCTGATCTTGGCAAACGAAGGCGCGTCATAGCTGACGTTCACCTTATGCGAATTACTGGCAACATCCTGAATCGCCATGCTGCCGGAAAGAGTGACTTTAATATCAAAGGTATAAGGCGGCGCTTCGCCTTCATGGAGATAGGGATTTTTAATCCACTGTTCCGAAGCAGCCGCTGTCGCTTCCGGCTGATTGGAATACCGGGGACCCGCCACTGTGGGATAAACAAACTCATAAACGCTGTCCGTGGGAATCAGCAGTTCCGTGTAGCTCATTTCCACTTTGATAAGGTCGCCCGGCAGAATATTGGCGACATTCATCTGAAACACATTGGGGCGCTGCTGCTCCAGAAGCGATGCGCTTTTGCCTTCCTGTTTTGCCTGTTCATACTCCTCTCTTGCTTTCTGCTTTTCCTGAATTTTGGCGACAATGGTGCGCTCGCCGATGGTCATTTTCATGCCGTACACCGAGGCTCTGGTGGATGCCGGAAAAACATAAATCGCCTCAATGGTCTGTTTTCCCTCGTTTTTGTATTCCTGTGTGACTTTCACATCGGCAATCACGCCCGCGATGCTGACATCCGCGACAGTGGATTTGAGCGGCAGTTGATCCAGTCCCGGGTCATCGCTTTTCACCAGAAAATACGGCGACAGGGTTTTGTCGGCAGTTTCCGGCATGGTTTGTCCTGCGACATTTGCCGCGCCCGCGTAAAGACAAGCTGCCCATACCGCAGCCTGCCAGCTAAAAATAGGCCCCAGAATCCTTGTGATTTTTTTCATCTGTTTCATGCTGACCTCCTCCTTTTGCTTTCGGTTTGAATTTTTCAGTTTTCCGTCCGATTTATTCTTAATATGAGTTACGCAGTTGAGACCTCACCCCCACCTCACCCCCCGGCCCCCTCTCCGAAGGAGAGGGGGAGTAATTTGGGGGCAGGGGGGTGAGGTGCGTACAGCGAAAAAATTCAACTGCGTAACTCCTACTTAACTTAACATTAATATATAAAACAAATACTGGCAACCGTTTTCTGTATATTGACATTTCAAGATATTCCTGATATATGCAAAAGAGTATTGAAATTAATTTGTTATTTCTCAAGTCATCAGAGAATTTTATGAAAGACAGCTTTATTAAATTGACAAGCCGAATTTTCTTTTCTATTACTATAATTAATTTAATTTGACGATTAAAAGCCGAAAACCGTTTACATAAGAAAATCTTTGCAGGGAGTTCACAATGGAAAGCAATTCCTTCAAAAGCAGCGAAACGCATCAGATGACCCGCCGGGAATTTTTATGGCTGAGTTCCATGTCGGCGGCGGGTTTTGTCGCGGGGTGCGCGGTCAATCCTGTCACAGGCAAACAGCAGTTTATGATTGTATCTGAATCTTCGGAAATTCAGATAGACAAACAAAATTCCCCTCATCAGTTTTCTACAGATTACGGCATTCTTCAAGACAATGCCCTGAACAGTTATGTGAATCAGGTCGGCAGAAAGCTGATTCCGCATACGCACCGTCAGAAAATGCCGTATTCATTTCAGGGCGTAAATGCAACATATATAAATGCTTATGCTTTCCCCGGCGGCAGTATCGCCGTGACACGGGGCATTCTGCTGAAATTGGACAATGAAGCCGAACTCGCCGCATTGCTGGGGCATGAACTGGGTCATGTCAACGCCCGTCACACCGCGCAGCAAATGTCAAAAGGCACGCTTGCCTCGCTTGTACTTTCCGGTGTCAGCGCGTATATCGGTCAGAAATATTCACAATATTCAGACTTGGCGCAACAGTTGGGAATGCTGGGCGCGGGCGCGCTGCTGGCTTCATACAGCAGGGACAATGAACGGGAAGCCGACGCGCTGGGAAATCAGTATATGGTACAGTCCGGTTACAGCACGCAGGGCTTTGTGGGGCTGATGGAAATGCTCAACAGCCTTTCCAAAAACAAATCCGGAGCGACGAACCTGCTTTTTTCCACGCATCCCATGAGCGATGAACGCTTCCGCGCCGCGCAGGAAAATGCACGGACAAAATATCAGGCATCTCAAAGTCTGCCACTGAACGCTGAACGCTACATGGACAATACCTCAAGACTTCGGCAAATCAAAGATGCGATTGAGGCCATGCAGAAAAGCGACACGGCAATGGGGGCGCAGAAATATGATGAGGCTGAGACTTATCTCCGAAACGCGCTGAAACGGGTTCCTAATGATTATGCCGGGCTTCTGATGATGGCGAAATGTCAGTTGGCTCAGGGAAACGATTCCGAAGCGCAGGCTTATGCGGATCAGGCAAAACAGGCTTATCCGAGAGAGGCGCAGGCATATCATGTCAGCGGATTTGCCAAACTTAAAGGAAACAGTTTCGATGCTGCTTATCAGGATTTCAGCAGATGCGAAGCACTGCTGCCCAAAAACCCCGGTATGGCATTTTTTAAAGGATATGCGCTGGAGGGAATGGGACGCCGGGATCAGTCCGCTGCCGAATATAACCGCTATCTTCAGTCTGTCAGGGAGGGGGATAATGCCAAACACGCGTATCAGCGTTTAGTTGAATGGGGATATATCAAAACGCAGAAATAAAAACTGAACCACGAAAACACGAAAGAAGTGAAAAGCACGGCACTCCGGAGTGCAGAACTGGTTTTAAACCCGTTTTACTGTGCTGAAGAACGGGTCAGATGTAGAACGGGTTTATCTGTTTTTAGCCGGGCCGTTTTACTGACCCGCTGTAGAACGGGTTTATCTGTTTTTAGCCGGGCCGTTTTACTGACCCGCTGTAGAACGGGTTTGAAACCCGTTTTACTATGCTAAACCCATTTTATAAAATTGGCATTTTAGCACTCCGGATAGGCTTTCGTGCTTTTCGCTTTTTTCGTATTTTCGTGTTCCATCTTTCGTGCTTTCGTGGTTCAAAGGAGGAATAACATGATAAAAAAATTAAGTTTTTTTTGTTTTATTGCTGTGATCCTTGTGCTTGCCGCGTCGATTTTTCTTTCCCCGATTTCCTATACCGCGGACGGGGAAGCTTTTTTCAGCCTGAGATGCGGCAAATGCCACAAAAGCAGCGGCGGCGAAGCGCCGGCTTTCGCGCCGGTCAAATATGCTTCAAGCCAATGGGAAAGATTTTTTTCCAAAAACAAGCATGAAAGAAAAAAGGATATCAGTACAGAAGTCAGTCCGCAAGAAATCGAGCTGATAAAGCAATACCTGATGAAACACGCGGCAGATTCTGACCGCCCCATTGCCGCAGGCTTGAAATAAGAATAAGGAGGAAGCTGTTATGATGAAAAAAACTATTGTTTATACATTACTGATACTTGCTTTCACTGCCCCGCTCACGGTATGGGCTGAAGACATTTCCATAGATAAAGCAGTGCTGGAAAAACTTTTGCAGGGGCAGGAAGATTTGGAAAAAGTCTTAAAGCGTCAGGAATCCCTTGAGGAAAGAATCAGGGAACTGGAAAAACAGGCACAGGAAAAGACATCTGCGGCTCCGGCAGGGGTTTCAGCACAGAAAGAAATTGACGATGTGAAAGACGAGGTTGAAGAATTGTCCGAGCGTTTGGACAAAACCGAACTCAAAACCCTTCTTGACAAAGTTCAGATCGGCGGGGAATTTCGTACCCGATTGGATTCTTTTCACTTCAGGAACGCGGCTTACGGAGATCAGGATAAAAAGATAGACATGGATGAATTTTGGTGGAACCGCCTGCGCCTGAATCTCCGCTCGGAAGTTACCGACAATATTATCTTTCAGGGCAGATTGGAATACATAAAATCATGGGGCGACAGCAGCATCGGCGAAATCGGAGACAGCGGGAGCGGAAATCATATCCACAATATCAATGCCTTCGGATTTTATGACACGGAGAGCAGAGTCAGAGTAGAGCGGGCATATATTGATTATTTTGTGCCGGATACGCCTTTTTCCGTCACTTTCGGACGTCTGCCCACAGCCGACGGTCCCCCGGCGGAACTCAGAAATAATTCCACCCGGAAAGCCACCTGGCCCACGGTGGCTGTCAACGAAAATTTTGACGGCGTTATTGCAAATCTCTCGCTTGACGCCTGGACCAATCTGAAAAACGCTTTCCTGAGATTCGGCTATCTTACCATCAGGCAGTTTCATGACGCAGATGACGAAGCAAAACGAAATTCGATGCGGTCAGGTGTTCTGAATCTGGAAACAGAAGTGCCGGGCATCAAAGATTCTCTTTTTTATATAGGCTATACGCGGATGGACAGCATGTTTTCCCTCCAAGTGGGTCCTGCTTATCCTGAAGATTCGGCAGATGTGGATGAATACAATATTTACCTTCAACTGAATAATATCGGAGACAGCGGGCTGGACTGGTTCGGGGCTTTTTCTTACAATCACATCCATGTGAGAACCCAGGGAACGGTTCTCAATGCGGACCCGTTCTATGAAGTGGGGCTTTTCTGTGACAATATGCACGGCGACATGGGCGAAAACAGAGACGGATATGCTTTTTATACCGGCTTGCGATATAAACTGCCCATTGAAAAGCTGAAAAATCCGAGCATCGGATTTGAATACAATTACGGATCAAAATTCTGGGCGCCGCTTTCCAAGCATGACTCTCGGGAAGATGTTGCAAACAAAATTGCAATAAACGGCAGTGCGTGGGAGTTTTATTATCTTCAGCCGATTTATGAAGAGCGGATGTTTTGCAGAGCCGGTCTTATTTATTTTGACTATGACTATTACATTCCTTATACTTTCTACGGCTCTCCGCTTGAAAGCGATATGACGATGTTCAGTACGTATTTTCTGGTGGACGTGAGGTTTTAAGTAAAACGGGTTTAAAACCCGTTCTACAGTAATAATGTAGGGTGGGCAGCTTGCTGCCCACCCTACGGAATACGGAATACAGGGTGCAAGGACAAATTCCATGCTGTTAAAATTAAGTTTGCGAAAAAAAAGTCTTATCGGATATCTGATTGTTGTCCTCCTCATCGTTCTTGTCGGAGGGATTTGTATTTCACAGTCAGGACTGCTGGAAAAAAAAGTGAATTATTTGGCAAATGACGTATCTGCCAAAGTGAGACTGACCAATGATTTTGAATCTGCAATATTGTCCATGCGGATTTCCGTTGAAAAATTTATCTGTCTGAATAAAGAAGAGGATAACATTGCCGCTGAGAAAGATATAAACGCTGCCATGAAGATTCTGAAAGACTCGGAAAAAAAACTCTCTGCGCCGGCGGAAATAGAACTATTGAAACATATAAAGGAAATTACAAATGATTACATCACAAAATACCGTAATGTGGTCATCAGATACAGGGCAAGAAACGAGAGCATGGTTTCTCTTGACAATATAGGACAAAGTATTCAGGATGCACTGGAGCGGCAGGCTGACATGACGCCGCTTCTCAAAGATATGATGGCTGTCCGCATAGAAACTGCCCGGTATATGAAAGGATGTGAACGCCGGCATTTTGAGAATGCGGTTAAAATGTTGGAAAGCATTCTGACAAAGCTCAAAGCGGAACCCGCAGACAAAGCCGAAGGTGATATTTATTTTTCTGTAGAAGATTACAGAGATGATTTTGAGGGACTTGCTTCTGTCACAAAAAAAATGGATGAAGAAGTGAGAGAGACCCTTCTTCCGCTGGCACCGAAAATAACACTGAAAGCAAAAGAAATTTCTGCCTGCGGATGGAATGAAATGTTTCGGGCGCGCAACGAAGTGGAGGTCAAAGCGGCTTCAACCCGAAAATTGGTGACGGGAATTATCATTTTTTCGATTATTCTCGCTGTTGCCGTAGGGATATTTTCGGCAGAGCGGGTGATCAGACCCATATCAAAGGTAATGAAAGGGATTACCGAAATTGCGGAGGGAGACCTCACCGCACGCCTTGACGTCTCTTCCGAAGATGAAATCGGCGATCTGGTCAAATCTGTCAATGCTATGGTTCTCAATCTTGCGGCATTGGTCGGAAAAACGACAGAAATTTCAAACGGTCTTGCAAAATCGGCTTCCGAGAATGCCGCGTCTGTGCAGGAAACATCGGCTTCATTGGAAGAACTGTCAGCGATGACCCGTATGAATGCGGATAGTGCCAGCCGTGCGGATGCGATTATGAACGAGGCAAACCGGGTGGTCTCCGACGCCAACAGTTTCATGACAGAACTGAAAGCATCCATGCAGGAGATAACAGCATCCAGCGAAGAGACTTCCGAAATTATCAAAACCATAAACGAAATTGCTTTTCAGACCAATCTGCTGGCGCTCAATGCGGCAGTCGAGGCGGCGCGTGCCGGCCAGGCAGGGCGGGGATTTGCGGTTGTCGCCGCTGAAGTCCGAAATCTTGCATCACAGACCGCCATGGCTGCCGGAAACACTTCGGCGCTTCTCCAAAGCACCATTGAGAAAATCAGTGCAGGCGCAGATTTAGTCGGCAAAGCTTATGAAGCATTTTCCGAAGTAGCAGCCACTTTTGCCAGAGTCGGGGCATTGGTGGCTGAAATTTCTTCCGGTTCTGCTGAACAGGCTGTGGGAATCGAATATATCAACAAAGCCGCTGCCGAAATAGAAAGAATAACTCATCAGAATGCCAACATATCTGCTGAACTCAGACGGATGATGCGTATCTTCAAAACCGCCCGGGCTGAGAACAGATCGCCCGAAATATTCCGTGAAAATCTTTAGTTCCGAGCGATATAATTCTTGACAAAAGACAAAGTTGAATCTAAATAGAGTGACTCTTTGACAGTTTAACCTTTTGAAAAAAATATAGGAGTTACGCACTTGGAATTTCCGCATCGTAAAAATTAACCGCAAAGAGCGCAAAGTTCCCGCAAAGAGCGCAAAGTTTTAAAATATATCTTTGCGAAACTCTGCGGTTCACTTTGCGAAACTCTGCGGTTTTAAAAAAGCAGGATTCAACTGCGTAACTCCTAAAAATAATTTATTATTTTTTTTGAAAGCCGCCGTGCAGGCAAAAGAGGTTCTGACAGACCGGTGAGCGAATTTAACTGTTTTAATTTATAATATGAAAAAGTCGTCCCTGTTTCCGGGTCCCGACTTGAAAACGGGATTGAAAAAAGGCTTTCCGGCAGGCTGCAAAACAGCAGCGTTTGAATCTCAATGTCAACCCTATTTGAAAAATAAACAAAAAACTGAAAACAGAAAGAAGGAGGCAGGTCATGAACAAAGGAGATTTGATTAACGAGGTCGCCAAAGTTTTAAAAACCAAAAAAGACGCACAGTCAGCAGTGGAATGTGTTTTTTCCGCCATTACCGACGCATTGAAAAATGAGGATACCGTGACGCTGATCGGATTCGGGACTTTTAAAACGGTGAAAAGAGAAGCCCGGAAAGGAAGAAACCCCCAGACCGGTGCGGAAATGGAGATCGAAGCCAAAAAAGTCCCCAAATTTATCGCGGGAAAAACACTGAAAGACGCTGTGAAATAGGTCTGTGATGAGCGATGTCACACTCTGTTCGGAAACAGTGAGGCAGGCGGCAGTCCAAGCCCGTTCGGCGATCTGCCATACGGTTATTCGGACGCCGCTTGTCCATTCACCGACATTCAGCCGTATGTTCGGCGGAGAGATTTATCTCAAATTGGAGAATCTCCAGAAAACCGGATCCTTTAAGATTCGGGGCGCGGCTCATAAGCTGTTTAAGATTCGGGATCAGATCGGTCCCGGGGGTGTTGTGGCAGCGTCTGCGGGAAATCATGCACAGGGCGTTGCTCTTGCGGCAAGACACGCGGGCGTTGCATCCACCATCGTCATGCCGGAATGGGCATCCATCAGCAAACAGGAAGCCGCCCGCGGTTACGGGGGCAGTCTTGTCATTTTCGGCAGGAACGTGGAGGAAAGCCTTCAGAAAGCAAAAGAACTGGCGCAGGAAGGCAGGATTTTCATTCATCCTTTTGATGACGCGGACATCATTGCCGGGCAGGGAACCGTCGCGCTGGAGATGTTTGAAGACTTGAAAGACATTGATATGATTCTGGTCCCGGTGGGCGGCGGGGGTCTGATTTCCGGGATTGCCGCAGTTGCCAAAGCGATCCGGCCCGGGGTGAAGGTCATCGGCGTTCAGGCTGCTGTGTGTCCCTCTGCTGTAGAATCGCTCCGAAACGGAAGGCTGACAAAGGTGACGGATGCGCCGGTTTCGGTGGCGGACGGCATCAGCGTCAAGCAGCCGGGGAATCTCACTTTCGAGTTTATTCGGAAATATGCCGATGAGGTGGTGCTTGCCGGCGAGGATCATATTGCCGCGGCAATTCTCATGCTTTTGGAGCGGAAAAAGATTCTTGCAGAAGGGGCGGGAGCGGTGCCGCTGGCAGCCTTGCTGAACGGCTCGGTCCCTGTGCTGCCGGGAAGCAGAACCGTTCTTGTTATCAGCGGCGGGAATTTGGACAGCCCCCTGCTGGGCAGAATCATCAGCAGAGGAATGGTAAAAAACGGCAGGATCATGCGTTTCCGGGTACATCTGAAAGACATACCCGGGTCATTGTCCCGGCTGCTGGGACGGATAGCCGACCTCAAAGCAAATGTGCTTCGTATTTATCATGACCGCAATGTGAAAGGCATTCCCATCAATATTTCCTGTGTGGAACTGGAGCTTGAAACCCGCAGTTCCGATCACATTGACGAAATTCACCGGGAATTGCAGGCGGCGGGTTATGAAATAACAGAGTAGGGGCATGCCGGCGGCATGTCCTCGGTCCGGAAGTTTCGCTGCGGAAAAATTTTTGCCACGAATTGCACGACCAATCTTATAACAATCTTATAAAAAGGGCTTCACGAATAAAACACACGACCAATCTTATAACAATCTTATAAAATAGGTTAAAAAAAATAACTTCGTGCTTTATTCGTGGAGTCATTCGTGTTCATTCGTGGCAAAAAATCGCCGCATTTTTTTCAAATCAACGGATTAAGATGCTTATCGAATTTAAAGTCGGAAATTTTTTATCTTTTAAAGACATCGTTGTTTTCAGCATGACAGCCTCTGATCATGAAGTTGAAGCGTCAACTGTTTTTACAATTAATAAAATCAATTTGTTAAAAAGTGCTGTATTATACGGCGCAAATGCAAGCGGCAAAAGCAATCTGCTGAAAGCAATTGCTTTTATGAGACGTTTTGTTTTTGAATCATCAAAAGAATCCCAAATAACCGAAGGTATTAATGTCAAACCTTTCAGACTCAGCACAGAATGTGAAGACAAACCTTCTTTTTTTGAAATTACTTTTATCTGTAATCAGAAGAAATTCAGATACGGATTTGAAGTTGACAAAAATGAAGTCCATTCAGAATGGCTTTTTTTTGTACCGAAAAGGACCGAAGCCAAGTTATTTGTAAGAGAAAGAGGAAATATTAAAACAGGTATTTCTTTTAAAGAGGGCAAAGGCTTGGAAAACAGAACCCGGCCCAATGCCCTTTTTCTGTCGGTAGTCGCTCAGTTTAACGGGGAAATTTCAAGCAATCTGTTGAAATGGTTTAAAAGTATCATTATCATTTCCGGTCTTGATGATACTTCTTATATAGATTTTACTTTAGAACAATTGGAGAATAAAAAATTTTTGAAAAGAACGGTTAATTTGCTGAAAATAGCGGATATGGGGATCGAAAATATCAGTATAAATAAAATTAAAATAAATCTTGAAGAGTTGCCTGAAAGAATAAGAAGTAAATTTAAAAATATTGCAGAAAAGGATGAGAATATTGAAAGCCTGACGATCTCAACCCATCACTTTAAGTATAATAAAGATATGAATGAAATAGGTTTTGAAAATTTTGATTTGTCAAAAGATGAGTCTGAGGGAACTCAAAAATTTCTTTTCTTCACCGGTCCGCTGATAGACACTTTGGATAACAGTAAAATTCTTTTTGTTGATGAACTTGATGCAAGATTTCATCCTGTAATGACTCGTTTTATCATTCAGCTCTTTAGAACAAAACAGACAAATCCCTGCAATGCACAGTTGATTTTTGCAACTCATGACACAAAACTGCTTGACAGCAAATTGTTCAGAAAAGATCAAATCTGGTTTACCGAAAAGAATCAATACGGTGCCAGCGATTTATATTCCCTGATTGAGTATAAAGATAAAAATGACAGCGTGTTATCATTTGAAGACAGCTATATGCTGGGAGAATACGGTGCTATTCCCTTTTTAAGTGAATTTGAAATGTTGATGGGAGTCAATGATGAGGAACAGCAAGCCGTGGGAAACAAAAAACAGGCAGAATAAAAGAAAAATAAATGTCAGAAGAAAAAGAGAGAGGCTTTTAATAGTGTGCGAAGGTTCAAAAACAGAACCAAATTATTTCAATCAATTTTCTATAGATATAAATAAACTGGAAGTAAAAATAATCGGAAAAGGTTATAATACTGACAGCTTGGTTGAAGAAGCCATACAGTTGAGAAATGAGGCAGCAGATAAAAAGAATGCTTATAATCAGGTTTGGTGTGTTTTTGATAAAAATTCTTTTCCGACACAGAACTTTAACAGGGCAATCCAACTGGCAAGAGATAATAAAATCAGAGTCGCCTATTCAAATCAGGCATTTGAAATATGGTATTTATTACATTTTGAGTACTTCATCAATGCAATGTCGAGAGATCAATATCGGAAAAAGTTAGAACATTATCTGAAACATAAATATAGTAAAAACAGCCTGACGATATATAATGAATTAAAGATGTTGCATGATAAAGCCGTCAAAAATGCGGAAAAGCTGTTTGAAGAATATAATCCTTCCAGACCTGCTTCAGATAATCCGTCAACTACTGTTCATCTGTTGGTAAAAGAATTAAATAAAAGGTTGAGAAAATGAAAGTCGGAGATGGCGGAAAAATTTTTGCCACGAATTGCACGACCAATCTTATAACAATCTTATAACAATCTTATAAAATGGGCTTCACGAATAAAACACACGAATTTTTTTTACCACGAAAGCACGAAAAGTATCGAAGACACGAAATGATATTTTTCGTGTTCATTCGTGTTCATTCGTGGCAAAAAATTTGCCGCATTTTTTTCAAATCAGAATGACGGGACCTTCAATAAATCACAGTTATCTTTGTAAAAGAATCATTGTCGAAATCGAGAAAACCGGAAAATGGGAAGCATGGCCCGAGCTGACCCTGAACATTGAAGGCGGGCTTGTGCCGGATATTGCTGTTTATAGGTCAGGCGCGCTTAAACCAGATTTTGCCGAAGACAAAATCCGATGCGACATCCTGCCGGTCATCGCTGTTGAGATTGTCTCGCCGAGTCAGTCTGTTCACGAGCTGATGATCAAAGCCGGGAAATTTCTGAAAGCCGGTATTCCCGCGGTGTGGACTGTCGAGCCTTACGGCGGCGTCATATATATCTCTACCCCCGAAGAAAGACATGTTGTTGTTGCCGAAGCCGTGCAAAGTCAGGGAGTTGAACTTGATTTTGCGGCGATATTCGGGAAGAATGCCTGAGACACCCTCCTCAATGGATATTCTCTCACCTATTCAAATCAAATCAATCAGGAGTTACGCAGTTGAATACTGCTTTTTTTAAACCGCAGAGTTTCGCAAAGTAAACCGCAGAGTTCCGCAAAGATATATTTTGAAACTTTGCGCTCTCTGCGGGAACTTTGCGCTCTTTGCGGTTCATTTTTACGATGCGGAAATTCCAAATGCGTAACTCCTATCAATATAGATTTCTGCATATCCTCTTTTATTGCAAATCTAAAAGTAGCTTTTTGTCCTGTTAAAATACTCTCCTCACCCCATTGATTTATTTTAAGTATTTGAATCTAAAAAATTTATTTATTTAAAATTATTAATAAAAATACTCTTTTTACCCCATTGACTGATTCCTTTTTTTGTGGGAAAAATTAAAAAATCAGGGTTGGTTTTGAAATTATTTGATGCAAATCAAAATCTCAGAACTGTGTCTCATTATCTGACGTTAGAGAAAGAGAGGTAAAATTAAATGGACAGGTTCAGAAACGTATTGGCAAAATCGGCAATGGGGATGTTGGCATTGGCACTATTTATGCTGACAGTTTTCACATCATCTGCATACGCAGAGAACCACATTTACATTGACCAGAAAAAAGGGTCAAGTACAAATGCTCCAGTTATTATG
>JAIFKL010000262.1 GCA_020049595.1 Desulfobacteraceae bacterium | reverse complement strand
AGTATGAATTTGTATGGGTATGTTGGGAATAGTCCTGTAAGTTGGATAGATCCTTTTGGATTAAAGACAGCGGCACCGGATATACCCACTACTAGGGCAGAAGGTGTGGGCAATTTCGATCCAAAGAGCGCATTAGGAGCATTCACAAGAACACAAGCTACAAAAACGGTACCTTTTGATCCTAAGAGCGCATTAGAAGCATTCACAAGAATAAGGGCAGGAATAGGGCTAGGTGTATTACTATTAGCAGCAGCACTGGCTGGTGCTGAACTAATCGCTATTGTCGAATACTTTATAAATCCGGAAGAAAGTTTGCTTTATGAGCTTGCTAAAATTTGGGTAGCGCTGGAGGCAGAAAAGAGGTTGGAACAATGTGAAAGTGCGGAATGTCGTAGGGATATAGCTGAGAAGTTTTTAAATACGTTGGAAGAATGGAAACGACAAAGAGAACAGTCTGGCAGTAACGGTGCTTTATGTGACACTCAACCTGTTCAACCCGTTACGCCAACTACGCCGGTAGATCCAGATTCACCGAGACCTAAACCACCGGAACCACCGAAACCGAAACCTGATACTTATGAACCGGGTACAGAACCAACACCTAATCCCTTTGATTTTCCTCTTTATAGGTGAATCAGATATCTACAAGGATTGAATGTAAGAATATCCGTCAATCCTTTTCTCACACCACAATCCGTGCAGATACCTATGGTTAAGCAGAGTCTGAACCTTGATTCACCTGATTAAATGATTTCCCTGACTGCCTTGGAGTGTGGCATCTACAAGGATTGTGTATAAGCAAGGATTTCCGGAAACAGCCGCCTAATCCTTGCTTACACATAATCCTTGCAGATGCACAGTCAGGAATATCTACAAGGATTGTGTATAAGCAAGGATTTCCGGGAAACAGCCGCCTAATCCTTGCTTATACATAATCCTTGTAGATTCTTTGCTTGCAGACGAGCGTGAGTTTGAACATGCCGGCGTCCGAACCTTGACTTTTTCCGATGAAAGGATTAAGTTGATCTCATGGATTCACCTGAAAAACGCTTACTGGAACACCGCAAAGACATTCTGAACCTTGCCCGCAAGCACGGCGAATTGACATAAAGGAGATTTTTATGAATCAAGCTTTGATAACAGATATTCAATTACCCCGGGAACTCGGAAAAAGTCTTGAGTTCAATTCTGCAAGATTAAAGCGTGAAAAAAATCAGCTTATCATTGAAGCGATTTCAGAATATCTTGAAAAACTGAATCGGAGTTCTCTGAGCGAAGAAGCTCGCCGCCAGTCAATATCGGCAAGCGGACAATCTCATTTTTCAGATGAAATTTGGGAAAACAATATGGATGATACGGATTGGAGGGAATAATGTATCAGCGGGGAGATATTGTTCTCTGCACATTAAGCGGCGATTACGGCAAACCCCGTCCTGCTTGTTGTTGTTCAGTCAGATTTGTTCAATCCCACCCATGCAAGTGTTACCGTATGCCCCATAACAAGCTATATAGCTGATGCCCCGCTTTTCAGGATTCTTATTACGCCGTCTCCTGAAAACGGCTTGATTAAACCTTCTCAAATCATGACGGATAAAATTTCAACATTGAAATCCGAAAAAGTTCGCAATAAGTTCGCAATAAGATAGGCTGTATCAGCGGAGAACAAATTGAAGAGTTGGGGAAAGCCCTTCGGCTTTGGTTGGATGTGTAAAGCGGGAGCCGGAGATAACAGATGAAAGTTGAAGAACACTTGCGGGAACATCGCAAAGACATTTTTGAGAAGGGAAGTTAACCATGAATCAAGATTTACAGACGCTGATTGAGAAAGCCCGAAAAATGTCTCCTTCGGAACAGGTTGAACTGATTGCTGCTCTTTTTCAATCATTATCTCATATTCCTTACCCGAAATCATCGCCTGTTGCTGATTTTGAAAAATCTTTAACTATCGAGGATATTATACAAAGTCAGAAAACAAAACCTGTAACAGACATTGCAAATCTGGCGGCTGATTTCTGGCCCGATGAAGAATCAGCAGATGACATTATCGCATATATTTATCAGCAGCGACAGGAAGATCGTCTGAAACACTGATGGAAATTGTTCTGTTAGATACAAATATTGTATCTTTATTTATTTAAAAAAGATACACGGGCCATACTTTATGAGCCATAACTGATTGCTTTTTTAATCAGGTGAATCAGGGTTCGGACTGCGGCATCTACAAGGATTGTGTATAAGCAAGGATTTCCGGAAACAGCCGCCTAATCCTTGCTTACACATAATCCTTGTAGCTTTGTAGGTTGGGTTGAGGCACGAAACCCAACATCCCGACATTCATTGATAAGGGTTCGCTATATGTTGGGTTTCGTGCCTCAACCCAACCTACGGGTTTATAATCCTTGCAGCATGTAGGGGCATGCCGGCATCCGAATCTTGACTTTTCCGAATGAAACGCTTATTCTTATTTTGATAAAGCGGCAAATACGAATATGTTTGGATAATATAACGGAACTATGGCTAATTTTAACGGTCGGTATATTTCATAGATAAAAAAGTCTGAACCACAGATGCGGATAAGGAAAAGATGATCTTGAAAGAAATTGTCTTCAGCGGTCACGCTGAAGATAAATTTTTGATTTTACGACAACATGGTCTTATGATAACAAAAAACACTGTATCTGATGCCGTAAAAAATCCCGACATAATTTTACCCGGCTATAGGAGCAGAAAAATAGCTCAGAAAGTCATAGATGAAAACCATGTTATCAGAGTGGTTTTTGAAGAATTTTCCGATAAAATAAAAATCATTACCTTTTATCCCGGAAAGAGAAAACGATATGAAGATGAAATACAATAAAGACGAAGATATAATGCTTATCGAAGTATCGCCGGAGCCGATTGATTTTGCAGAAGAAATGGGACCTTTTATCGTCCATTTTACCAGCGGCAGCAAACCTGTCTTATTGGAAATATTAGATGCAAGCGAATTTTTTTCCGCAGCAGTCAAATCAGCCATGTGTCCGAAAGAAAGCGGAGCGGAGTGGAATGTCGCAGTGTAATCGGCTAATCCTTGAGCGGCGGTTCATATCTGCAAGTATAGCCTATCTGCAAGGAAACAGCCCTCTAATCCTTGCTTATACATAATCCTTGTAGATGCACAGTCAGGAATAACTACAAGGATTGTGTATAAGCAGGGATTTCCGGGAAACAGCCGTCTGATCCTTGCTTACACATAATCCTTGCAGATGCACAGTCAGGAATAACTACAAGGATTGTGTATAAGCAGGGATTTCCGGAAACAGCCGCCTAATCCTTGCTTATACATAATCCTTGTAGTTATGTGTTGGCTTTCGTGCCTCAACCCAACCTACGGGTTATAAGTGTGTTGGGTTTCGTGCCTCAACCCAACCTACGGGTTATAAGTCGTATCTACAGGGATTTCTGTTCGTAGCCCTCTAATCCTTGCTTATACACAATCCTTGTAGTTATGTGTTGGGTTTCGTGCCTCAACCCAACCTACGGGTTATAAGTCCTATCTACATGGATTTCTGTTCGTAGCCCTCTAATCCTTGCTTAGACACAATCCTTGTAGATGAGTCATAGCAGATGCGGCGGTTCGTTGTTCCTCGGGTTTGGACATGCCGGTGCCGAATCTTGACTTTTCCCGGTGAAAAGGTTAAATTCATTCATCTTACTGAACCTTGCCCGGAATCAGACTTATAAGGAGAGGAGATGAGTCAAATATGCAGGTCATGCAAATAATATTGCCCGATTTTGTCAGCACCGACATACAGGAAATACGATTCATGCCGGCTGCTAAAATGTATGAACAGGGAAAACTGTCACTCGGACAGTCCGCAGACCTCTCAGGCTTTTCCAAGCGGACTTTTATGGAACTGCTCGGCAATTACGGTGTTTCAGTATTCAACTATCCTGCCGAAGAAATAGAAAGAGATTTTGAAAATGCCTGATGTTATTTCTGATTCAAGCTGTCTGATTGCATTGGACAATATCGGAATTGAGGAATTGGCAGAAGCCCGGGGGAGTAAAGCCTTTACAAAATATAAGCGATCTTTTCGGAACATGGCCGGGGAAGAAGATGACGGTTTTGAAGAGGAAATAAGTTCCGAGGGAATCTGAAGCATTTTTTTCTTGATTTTCAAATGATTACAGGATATGCAACGAAATGGATCATGCAGACGTACAGGGTGCGGGCATATAATAAAATACGGGCACGGTGCCCATATAATCACCGGTTATGCGTCCCGGGGAAACAGAATGTGCCGGATATGCCGTGATTACAGATATCTGTAGTTGACTTTCACATCAGAATGTGCTATAAAGCAGTAATGTGCTGACACGGAAACACGCCGGAAAACGCATAATAACCCGTTGCAGCGGACGGCTTGACGCCGCCGCTGAAATTTCTGTTATGTGAAGGAAATCAAAAGGAGTTTAAAAATGATTATAAAAAACAACAGAAAGATAGTCTCTATACCGCCAATCTATTTTTTCTTCTGTATTGCGGTAAGTATAGTGCTTTATTTTGTTTCTCCTCAAATGAACCGGATAAAATTTCCATACAATATAATAACAGGTATCCCATTTGTATTGCTCGGTTTTTATATGATTTCAAGTCCGCATTTTCTGTTAAAGAAAAACAACACACCGGAAAAATTTCAAAAATCTGTCTGTGTTGTTAAAGAAGGTCTTTATAAATACTCAAGAAACCCGATGTATTCGGGTTTTGTCATTTTTCTGATCGGATTGTCCTGTGCTTCAGGCAATCTGATTTCATTTATCTCACCGATATTCTTTTTCTCAATCATAAATTGGATGTTTATACCTTATGAAGAAGAAAAAATGGAAAATGAGCTTGGTCAGGAATATATAGAATATAAGAATCAGGTCAGACGTTGGATATAAATTAGACATTTTCGGAAATAAAAAAAGGTTCCCGCAAAGGGCGCGGAGAACGCAAAGGAATAAAGAGAAATATTGTCCGTTCTGCAATTTTCTTCTGCTTTGCGCTCTTTGCGAGAGATTTGCTGATTATTTCCGAAAATGTCTATTATACAATAACGACGGACGGACATAACCGGTCCATTGTCATGGAACAATCAGTGTCAAAAGGCAGGATCGAATGATACGGATCTGATCGGGCTTCATGCACGTTCAGGACAGGTACTTGACCTGAGAGCCTGTCTTGAAAATGAAGGAAAGTCTCTTCTGAATCCCGGTCTTGACTGGAACGATTTTATGTTTCTGAAGCACGGACAGGGGTTTAAGGGGGAGCAGTATCAGATTCCGGATCAGAGCTTTTTTATTCTGATGTGGTACCGGTATGATCTTTTCAAAGACCCGAAATATAAGAAACTTTTTGCCGATACTTACGGAAAAATCCCTCTGCTGAAGTATGCCCCGGCGGTCTGCAAAAATAGACCTCTTTCAAAAGTCAATTTTTATCCAATAAAATCAAGGGTGAAATCTCAGTTTTGCAAGAGGTCTAATATCGGCCGGTATGATTTTGCAGAGATGATGCCTTCAAGCAATGCGGTGATGTCATGGTATTTCTGCACGACATTTATATCGAATTTTTCCGGATTTATATCCGATTGTTGATGACAAGGGAAACCCTCTTTGGCGGCTTGCTCCGATGCCTGTCGGAGCCTATCATCAGAAGGGGATGCTGAAAGGGAATACTGATACCGGCGCATGGACACTGCCGGTTACGACAACAGGGAAACAGCGTGATTGCAGCATTGCTCCGGATGCCGTTTGCCGTCAGCAAAACCGTTGCCCTGAAAAAGGATATTGTCGGACTGACGCCGATGTGCCGCTCGGCGGCATCACCGAGGCGCATGGCGCAGACGGCAAAATGTTCGGGGAAGACCGCCTGATAAAAATTGTAGAATCATACGGCGGCAAATCCGCTGCCGAAATCCATGCCGCCATTCTTGAAGGTTTGAAGCCTTATGAAAAGTCGGATGATGTTACGCTGCTGGTGATGAAGCGGGTGTAAATGCTGATTCGGAGGACAGTAAATTGGAAACAGAACTGCGGTTTATTCCCAATGCCTTCAAACATGGTGTTACAGAAGATGAGATTTGGGAAGTGTTTCTGAATGAAACCGTCAGATGTATTAGACATTTTCGGAAATAATCAGCAAATCTCCCGCAAAGACCGCAAAGAGCGCAAAGCAGAAGAAAATTGCGGAACGGACAATATTTCTCT
>JAIFKL010000013.1 GCA_020049595.1 Desulfobacteraceae bacterium | reverse complement strand
GATATCGGCAGAGGTGCTGACCATATTCAGCAAAGCAGAGTTGGTATTTTTCAGTTCATTTTCAATCTGCTGTTCAATGTTGTTTTTGACAACAGAAAAAAGAATCATACCCGCGACGGCAAATATCGCAACAAATGCCAATGAATAGGCAAAGGCGATTTTGTATTTCAAAGAAAAATTTTTAAATCGGAATTGTTTCATTGGTTTTTCTCCTTATCTGCTTTAAATTATTTTTAAAACCCGAATCCGGCCACCGTCACGTCATCCTGCCGCTGCCTGTTTCCTTTATGGGCTTCGAATGCCTCAAGCAGAATTTCCCGCTGTTTCTCAAACGGCAGGGAAGCAATTTCTTTCAGAAGTTCCCTGAATTTTTTGGTACCGAAGCGGCAGTTGTTGCCGTCTAACTGATCCTTTTTCAATGCGGATTTTGTGATCGCTGAAATTGAAATTCAGGTCCGAGCGTTTATATCCGATGCTCTGTCTGTCGCCTGCGATAACCTTTACTTCACCGTTATGAACGCAGAACAGAGACTGTTTTGCTCCGGCAAAGGTGAGGTTGCAGGGGGCAGGTTGCAGGGGACAGGTCACAGGAGACAAGTCAAAGGTTTCAACAGAAGCTCCCTGCTCCCCGTCCCCTGCAACCTGCTCCCTGTCCCCTGCAACCTGCTCCCTGTCCCCTGCAACCTGCTCCCTGACAAAACATATCCCCGCGTCCAATCCGTCATCCGAAAGGGCATGTCCCGTGTCCTGATGAAGCGTTTTTTTGACAAAGTGATTCAGGCGTTTCAGGATTTCCGCCGGGTCATGACAGCCTTCGTCCCTGATGATTTTTCTCAGACCCGATGAGGCAATCATGGTCATAAAAGCTCCGGGAACCCCGTGTCCGGTACAGTCAACAACAGCAACGATAAAGCCCTCTTCAAGTATCTCCGCAAAAAAAATATCTCCGCCCACAATGTCTCTCGGCTCCCAGATAAAGAAACTGCTGGGCATAAATTTTTTTACTTCGCTGATATTCGGCAGAAGCGAATTCTGAATAGATTTGGCGTATTGGATGCTTGACATGATTTTTTTATTTGTTTCTTCTGCAATCTGACGCTGAAATTCTGCCTTTTCTTTTTCCTTGTGTTCGGTAATATCAATCACAGAGCCTTCCGCGTAAAGCGATTTCCCCTCACTGTCTCTGACAATGCGGGCAGAAAAAGATATCCATATCTGCGTGTTGTCTTTACGAAGAAGCTGGGTTTCAAATCCGATGATTTTGCCCTGTTCGGCAAGCATACTGAAAATCTGTCTGCGATGTTCGGGATTCACATAAGTCTGATCTGTGATTTTATAATCAGATGCAAGCAAATCTTCAGGAGAATCATATCCCATAATTTTTGCCATCGAAGGATTCAGATTGAGAACAGTTCCCTCAGGTCTGACCTGAAAAATGCCTTCCACCGCATTTTTAAAAATGCCTCGGTATTTTTTCTCCGCTTCTTTCAGCGCGAGATGATTTTTCTGCAATCTGTCCGTCATTTCATTGAAAACAGAGGCAAGTATTCCGATTTCATCCTGACGGTTCACATAAACCCGCTGGTTCATATCGCCTTCCGAAATTAACCTGATGGTCTGAATCAGCTTGAAGATGGGGCTGATCACTCTTCCTGAAAAAAAGACCGCGCTCCAGACACCGAAACCTGAAGCCATAATGCTGAAGATCACAGAGAGATAAATAAGATAACTGACCGGCTCCCGGATGTCATTGACAGAAGCAACGCCGATGACTGCCAAAGAGTAGTTCGGCATGATCTGTTTTCTGAGAATGATAGAACGGTAGTGATTCGGAATATCCGAAAATTTTTTCCATTGCGCGGCAGTCTCTGAAAAATATTCCTTTTCAATGCTGCCGCGGTATTTTGCCGCTGCCATATCGCCTGATATATTTTCAGCAGCCATTGAAATAAAACCCCGTTTGCCGATTTGAATTCTGCCGAACAGCCTGTTATTTATAATCTCCATATCGAGAATCAGAACGATAAATTTTTTGTCTGCCTCAGAACTGTTTTTGACAATCCGGCGTTTGATGATGATAACATCTTTATTTAATTTGTAATTGAACTGATTGAGATTGGCGGCAAAGATTCCCTTGTCAGGTAGTGAAAGCAGGGTTTTCATTCCGTCAGGCTTTCCGTCAGAACCGTCAGAAAATTCAAACGCGTCAGAGTCGTCATAGACAACCGTATCCTGTTCGATTAGAAAAATATTTGAAATCCAGGGTTCTTTTTCTCTGATCTTTGAAAAATACTCCCGCAGGCTCGGCACAAAAACCATTGCCAGCGCAGGGTCCCCGAAAATCGCATCAATAAGAGGATTTGATGACCAGATATCCATGTTTATCTCGCGGGCATCCATGAAAGCGGAAAGCATTTCAACACTTTGAGATAAAGACTGAGAGAGTCGTCTTTCGGATTCTTCTTTCAAAATTCTGGCAGAAGTCAGCGCTGTTACGGAAGTCAGAACAATCACAACCGCCAGCACGATGCCTACGGTAACAATGATAAATCGGGCTTTGATGGAATGTCTCAAAATCTGAATCATTATGTTATCCTCTTTCTCAGAGCATCCGGAGTGCTGAAATGAGCGAAGCGAAATTTTAGCAGGCTGTAAAATAGACATTTTCGGAAATAATTTTCGGAAATAATCAGCAAATCTCCCGCAAAGACCGCAAAGCAGAAGAAAATTGCGGAACGGACAATATTTCTCTTTATTCCTTTGCGTTCTCCGCGCCCTTTGCGGGAACCTTTTTTTATTTCCGAAAATGTCTAATAGGTTCAGCATTTGTAAAACGGCCCGGGTTAAAAACAGATAAACCCGTTCTACGTCTGAAAGGCGGCGTGCCTCTGCTAAAATTTCGCTGCGCTCATTTCAGCACAGTAAAACGGGTTTCAAACCCGTTCTACTGAGACGGAGTATAACGGGTTTATCTATTGTAAAACGGGTTTCAAACCCGTTCTACGGCTAATTTTCGCTTTTTATAAGACGACGCACTCCGGATGCCGGCGTGTCCCTATTTTGTCGCCCGAATAATGGTAATAAATTTATTCAGGGTAATGCCGAAATAGCTTTCCCAAATTTTGTTTAAAATCGAAGTATCAGAACGCTGTGCATCAAAAAATTTCTGCACCGCCGCCTGAAGGTCTTTATCTTCCTTGCGGAAAGCCCAGCAGATTTCGTCTGTGGGACCTACGGGAAACGCGACTGTGGCTTTTTTCAGGACATGGCGCGCCAGCCATACGGCTTTGTCGGAGTCTATCAGAGTGAAATCGGTTTTTCCAGTTTCTACGGCATTGATCCCGTCTTCATCGGTCTGAAAGACTTCCGCTATTTTGACCGGATTTGCTGCAAAAACAGTCTGATTCTGTTCTTTCATCCATGTGTAATAAGAAGTGGCGTCAGCGACGGCTGCTGTTTTTCCTGCCAAATCTGCGACCGTCTTCATTTTTGCTTTTTCAGATTTACGAATAATGACCATCATGCGGTTCGGAAAAAGCGTAACAAAGTCCATTTTTTTTAACCGCCATTCATTTTTTGTGAGATGTGTGGGAAAAACATCGCATTTGCCCGAAGCCAAAAGTTCCGGCGTATAATCCGCTTCATAGATAATTTTTCCCTCTTTGTTGAAAAATTGCTCATCCCATCCGATTTTGAAAAATTTCGGCTGAATATCGCTGCCGATGGTGTTCGCAAAAGCCAGCGATTCTTCATAAATCAATCCTGAAAACGTGCAGTTGTCACGACAGTCCGGCGGTTCGGCTTTGACAAAGAGATCGGAAGCAAGACAGATACGGATTTCTTTGGATTGTCTGATCTCTTCCAACGACCTTGCCTGAACTTCCGTCATTCCGAACAGCGCGATAATGCCTGTCAGAAAAAACAGTTGCATAAAATTTTGTATGGTCTTCATCGTATCTCCTTTCTTTTACCACAAAGGACACAAAGGGTTCACAAAGTTCAGAAAGTTTTCTCCGAGTTCTTTGTGCCTTCTTTGTGTCCTTTGTGGTTAATATTTTTTTCATTTAACCGACAGCATCAAAGCAATAAACTCTGTCAGGCTTCGTCCGAAATAATTTTTCCAGATTGCGTTCAGCATGGAATCAGGATTTCCCCGCTGCGCGTCAAAAAATTTCTGCGCCGCTGCCTGAAGGTCTTTGTCTTCTTTGCGAAATGCCCAGCCGATTTCATCCGCAGCCCCCACCGGAAACACCACAACACAATCTTTGATGTCGTTGCGTGTTCCCCAGATGGCAACGTCCGCATCGGTGAGAAGAAAGGCATCTCTTCCCGCATTGACTGCTTTTCTTGCCGGCGTTTCAAGCATAAATTCGATTTTGACCGGATTTGCCGCGTAAGCGGTTTTATTCTGCTCCTCTATCCATGTCTGGTATGCCGTATTTTTTTCCACAAGCGCGGTTTTTCCGCCAAGGTCCGCGGGCGTTTTGAACTGACTCTTTTTGGATTTATGGACAATCACCATCATGCGGCTCGGATACAGCGTGACAATATCCATTTTCTCCTTACGCCATTCGGTTTTCGTCAGATTGTTGGGATAAACATCGCAGTTGCCCGAAGCTAAAAGTTCCGGCGTGTAACTGTCTTCCAGAACGGTTTTGCCCTCTTTGTTGAAAAACTGCTCATCCCATGCCACTCGGATAAATTTCGCCTGAATGCCGTTTCCGATGCTCTCTGCAAATGCAAGAGATTCTTCATAAAAAATTCCGCTGAATTTGCAGTCTTTGCGGCAGTCTTCCGGCGATTCCAGTTTCACAAACGGCTCATACGGATAGGAAATGCAGATGCGAATCTCTTTTGTCTGCATGATTTCCTCAAGACCTCTTGCATGAGAAAAATTTGCCTGCCCGTACTCGGCAATCACAAAGATCGCCGCACACATCACCCAGAATTTAAAAACCTTAATCCTCATAACATCCTCCTTTTTGTTTGTTATATACCCAGCGTTTATTTTTGGAAACCCTGAGGGGTTATTTAAGTTAGGAGTTACGCAGTTGAATCCTGCTTTTTTTAACCGCAAAGATCGCAAAGTAAATCGCAAAGTTACGCAAAGATATATTTTAAAACTTTGCGTAACTTTGCGGTCAGCCCGTAGGGCGGACAAAGCGCAGCGTGTCCGCCAAGTCAAGTGTAAAACGGGTTTCAAACCCGTTCTACAGTCCGCCGTTTCATAACTTTTTTTTAACCGCAAAGATCGCAAAGTAAATCGCAAAGTTACGCAAAGATATATTTTAAAACTTTGCGATCTTTGCGGGAACTCTGCGCTCTTTGCGGTTCATTATGCGTAACTCCTATAAGTATCAAGTTTATGTATCTGCAAGCCCCCGGATAAGCTTGTTTCGGATAAAGTCTGATAATTAGCCTAATTAAAAGAACTATATTACCACAAAAGTTAAGATTTACACAAGATATTATCATAATTGTTTCGGCAGGCTCAATGTTTCGACAGGCTCAACAACCGCTGCCTGAGCGGAGCCGAAGGAACAGGCTCAACAACTATCAAAATTGTAAAAAAAGCGATTTAAGTGATTTAAGTGCTTGACAAAAATTTCAGTCTTTATTAACCTGACTGAACTAATCCTGACAACCCTGACCTTATAAGATGAAAAGGAGAAAACGCAATGCCGTCATTGAGAATAAAAAAACAGATAGATTCAGATATATTATATCTGCCTGAATTAAAAAATCTGATCGGCAAACATGTGGAAATCATTATTCTGACAGAATCGGATGAACAGTTTTCTTCCGAACAGGCAAATGAAAAGCCGGGTGCGGAAAAAGGAAAAGCGTTTTCCGCGTCCGCATTGCTGAAATATGCCGGATCATGGCACGGGGATGATCTTGAAAACAGTCTTGAAAAATTATATCTTGAACGCGCAGAGGCGGAATTTTAGGTATGTACCTGCTGAATACCAATCATTGCAGCCGAATTATTCAGGGGCATCCTTCTGTGATAAGAAAACTTGTGGAACTGCGAGATACGCCTGTTTCTACCTGTGTGACTGTTTGCGGCGAACTGATTTTCATGGCTGAAAAATCCGGGAACAGGAAGGAGAACCTTAATCTTGTCAGACGCTTTCTCAGAGATATACTGATCC
>JAIFKL010000195.1 GCA_020049595.1 Desulfobacteraceae bacterium | reverse complement strand
GGCGCATCAACGTGATGCCGCTGGGGAGCGCAGCCCTTGCAGGAACGACTTATCCCATTGATAGGCACTACACAGCGCAACTGCTGAATTTTCCGGCAGTTTCGGCAAACTCTATGGATGCAGTGTCGGACAGGGATTTTGTAATTGAATTTTTGTCTGATGCGAGTCTCTGCATGGTGCATTTCAGCCGCCTGTCCGAGGAGTTGATTTTATGGTCATCCGCGGAGTTCGGCTTTATGGAGTTTTCCGACGCATTTTCTACCGGCAGCAGCATCATGCCCCAAAAGAAAAATCCGGATGTGGCGGAATTGGTGCGGGGAAAAACCGGCGGCGTGTTCGGACATCTCATCGCCCTGCTGACGCTGATGAAGTCATTGCCCATGACTTACAACCGGGACATGCAGGAAGACAAAAAGCCCCTGTTCGAGGCTGCGGACACGCTGAAAGCCTGCATTGAAATTTATGCGGCAATGTTTCCGACCATGAAAATCAAGAAAGAGGCGATGTATCGAGCGGCTTGTTCCGGCTTTTTGAATGCCACCGATATGGCGGATTATCTCGCGACAAAAGGAATGCCCTTCCGCGAAGCTCATAGTTGTGCGGGCAAAGCGGTTGCCTACGCGCTGCGCCGGAAAAAGGAACTCCATGAACTGCGTCTCGAAGAATTGCAGACATTTTCCGCTCTGATTTCGGAAGACATTTTTAAGTTTTTGACCATAGAACAGATGATTCAGCGGCGGAAATCCTTCGGCGGCACGGCTGCGGAGAATGTCGCGGCGGCTGTGGAGGCGGCGGAAAAACAGCTTGAGATATAAGAAATAGTGTAAGATTTGACTGCAAAATGTTTTAAAAATATTATCAGCCTGAAAGTAGAAAAAAGGAGTGAGCAAATGCCAAAAACAGTGTATGCCATTTTTGACGGTTATAATTTTATTCCTGAAACACCGGTTGATTTGGAAAGCAATCAAAGATATCTTATTCAAATTTTAACTGAAAAGCCACCAGAAAAGCCTGAACAGAATGTTTTGAGACGAATTCTGGGAAGGGCAAAAGATTTGGGTGTTTCAGATTTGGCAGATCAGCATGATCATTATCTTTACGGAACTGAGAAAAAATGAAAAAATCTTTCTTTTTAGACACAAGTTATGTATCAGCACTGCTGAATACAAAAGATGAATTTCATTTATCAGCGAAGAATCTGACTGAAAAAATTTTAAGTCCTATTATAACAACAGAAGCGGTTTTAACCGAAATTGCTAATTCTCTTTTTGTTTTTTTTGCCACAGACGCACACAGACGCACACAGACAGATATCCGAAAACGGAATGCACCATAGCTGTAGAACGGGTTTCAAACCCGTTTTACAACTGCTGAGAAAATATGCCGTAAAAAACCAAAGTTTGAAAGCAAATTCGTATCAGCCCGGGCAAAGCGAAATTTCAGCAACAGGCTTGCAGTCAGACAAAGTTTTCTCGCTTCCCTTGAAATGACAATATCAACGCCTCCATATCTTCGGGAATCGGCGACTCAAAACACATATTTTCTCCTGTAAAAGGATGGCAAAATTCAAGCCGCCACGCGTGCAGCATCTGTCTTGTGGCTGATTGTATCAGCGCTGAAACTTGCACGGGAAGATTTTTTCCTGCGTTGCGTGCGCCGTAAACTTCATCGCCGATGACCGGATGATGAATCGCCGCGCAATGCACCCGAATCTGATGTGTTCTCCCTGTCTTGAGCGCGATCTCCAGCAGTGTTGCGCCGAAAAAACGCTCCCGTACCTTCCAGCAGGTTTCCGCCTCACGCCCGATTTTGCTGCATGTTGACATTTTTTTCCGATGAACCGGATGCCTGCCGATGGGCAGCGAAATCGTTCCGGCGTCTGATTTCATCTCGCCGTGAACCAAAGCCAAATAGGTTTTTTTTACGGTTCTTGATTTGAAATAAAATGACAGCCGCTCCTGCGCCAGCGCATTTTTGGCGACCACCAGCGCGCCGGAGGTGTCTTTGTCCAGGCGATGGACAATTCCGGGGCGCAGTTTTCCGCCGATGCCGTCAAGATCGGGACAATGATAAAGCAGCGCATTCACCAGCGTTCCGGTATAGTTGCCCGGAGCCGGATGAACAACCATTCCGGGGGCTTTGTTAATCACAATCAGATGTTCGTCTTCATACAGGATGTGAATGTCAATGGCTTCGGCTTTGTAGGAAACAGGCTCAGGTTCGGGAATACACCCGTGAATTTCCTCTCCGGCTTTTAATTTGTATGCAGGCTTTTTTATTTTGCCCTGTACCAGTATTTTTCCTTTTAGGATGAGTTCTGCTGCAAGGGCGCGGGAGCAGCCGGGGATTACAGACGCGACATAAGTATCCATACGCTTGCCTGAATCATGCGTATCCGCAAGGATTGAAAACAAAAATCCGTCTTCGGAAGCCGTATATGTTAAAATAGGCATTTCAGAAACCGGAATTTGTACCATTTTATTAAAAAACCGGGGTACGTCTTCAGATAGCATTGTATCGCCTTTTATTGCCATTTTATTAACATGTTATTGCCATTTTGTTGCCGTTTTATTAAAAAGAAAAAGGGGGGGAGATTATTGCAGCGGGCAGAAGAGTAACTCGATTTCTGAAAGAATTGTCTTTTCATCAGTCCGCTTGGCTGTGGAAAGCTCTTTAACCAAAAGAATCTGAGCCGTATCATAGAGTTTTCTTTCACCGAAAGACAGGTCCTTCGTTGTTTTTAAAATAAAAAGATCACGGAAAACTTCCGCCACCTCATACAGAGAGCCGGTTTTAATCTTGTCCATATATTCCCTGTACCTGCGATTCCATGTCTGGCTGTCAGCCATGACATCCCGTCTTTTTCTCATAATATCATATATCTGCGGAATTTCTTTCTCACTGATGACATCCCTCAGTCCCACTGAATCCACATTGGAGGTGGGGATCATAATCACCATGTCGTTTTCCAGAACCTTCATAATATAAAAGTCGTATTTTGCGCCGTTTACAGTCTTGCTCTCAATCGCTTCAATCCGTCCGACCCCGTGAGCAGGATAAACAGCCAGATCGCCGACTTGAAATGTACGAATGCTCTTTCCGTTATTATGACCGTTGCTGTCAACCGCCTGTTCCGTGTTTTTCTTTTTCATTCATTTTCCCGCCAGTTATATGGTTTTGTTTATATAGCGAATATTTCTTTTATATCATGTATTCGGTTAATAATCAATAAAAAAGGATCGGCGCATTGCACCGATCCTTTTTTTAGCGGTTAAAATGATTTTTTCAGCAGTAAAACGATTTTTCAAATCGTTTCAAATAACAGAGAGCAGTAAAACGATTTTTCAAATCGTTTCAAAATCGTTTTACTGCGGTCAAATAACAATGAAAAAGACCTTAAATTACATCAGGAAAGGAACCAGCAGCAAAGCCACAACATTGAGAATCTTAATCATCGGGTTGACAGCGGGGCCTGCGGTGTCTTTGTAAGGATCGCCCACGGTGTCGCCGGTAACAGCAGCTTTGTGAGCATCGCTGCCCTTGCCGCCCAGATGACCGTCTTCAATGTATTTCTTTGCGTTGTCCCATGCCGCGCCGCCTGTTGTCATGGAGATGGCAACAAACAGACCGGTAACGATGCTGCCGATCAGCAGACCGCCCAGAGCAACTTTGCCCAGCAGCAGTCCGACCAGAACCGGAGCAACAACCGGAAGCAGTGCGGGAACAACCATTTCGCTCAATGCAAACTTGGTTACGATATCAACACACGCACCGTAATCGGGTTTGCCAGTGCCTTCCATAATGCCCGGGATTTCACGGAACTGACGGCGAACTTCGTCAACAACCGCGCCGCCGGCATTTCCGACAGCTTTCATGGCAATGGAAGCAAACAGATACGGCAGAAGACCGCCGATGAAAAGACCGATGATAACATTCACATCGCTCAGATCGAATTTGATCTCAGTTTTCGAGCCTTGCAGACCGAACTCTTCCACATAACAGGCAAAAAGAACGAGTGCGGCAAGACCGGCAGAACCGATAGCATAACCTTTGGTAACGGCTTTGGTGGTGTTTCCGACAGCATCCAGCGGATCTGTTACCGCACGGACGCTCTCATCCATTCCTGCCATTTCAGCAATACCGCCGGCGTTATCGGTGATCGGGCCGTAAGCATCAATTGCAATAACCATACCGGTCATGGAAAGCATTGCCATAGCTGCCATCGCAATACCGTAGAGACCTGCAAAATGGTGAGCAATGCCGATTCCGGCGCAGATGGTCAGAACCGGAGCAGCAGTTGCCTGCATACTGACAGCAAGACCCGCAATGATGTTTGTTCCGTGACCTGTGGAAGAAGCATCGGCGATGCCTTTCACGGGACCGTATTTGCCGGTGTAATATTCTGTAACAATAACAATCACAACGGTCAGAATCAGTCCGACCAATGTGGAATAGTAAATATCCATCGGGGTAATATTCGGAATCCCGACCATCAGCTTTTTACAGGCAACGTAGAATACCAGCGCAGCAATAATTGCGGAACCGAACATACCTTTGTAAAGCGCGCCCATGATGTAGTCGTCTTTGGCACCGAGTCTTACAAAGAAAATAGCAATCATAGATGCAATAATGGAAATTGCACCCAGAACAAGCGGAAACTCAGTTGCCATAGCGACTTTGGGGAAAAGCAGATTTCCCAGCAGCATTGCGGCAACTGCCGTTACAGCGTAGGTCTCGAAAAGGTCAGCAGCCATACCGGCGCAGTCGCCGACGTTATCGCCGACGTTGTCTGCGATAACAGCGGGGTTTCTCGGATCGTCTTCGGGAATACCGGCTTCGACTTTACCTACAAGATCAGCACCTACGTCAGCACCTTTGGTAAAGATACCGCCGCCGAGCCGTGCGAAAATGGAAATGAGACTTCCGCCGAAGCCCAGTGCAACCAATGCCCCAACTGCCTCTTTAGGCATAACACCCATGGTTTTTGTCAGCACAGTGTAAAAACCGGCGACAGCGGTCAGCGCAAGACCTGCAACCATCATACCGGTAACCGCTCCGCCTTTGAAGGCAAGATTCAGACCCGCAGCCAGTCCGCCTTTTGAAGCTTCGGCAGTTCTGACGTTGGCAATAACCGATACGCGCATTCCCACATAACCGGCAATAAAAGAAGCCACCGCGCCGATAATAAAACCGACGGCATTTTTGCTGCCGAGGAAGAAGGCAATAAGAATGGCGATAATGATGCCCGCAGTTGCCATGCTCTTCATCTGACGGTTAAGATATGCGATTGCGCCTTCTTTAATCGCGGCGGCAATTTTCTGCATTTTTTCATTTCCGGCCGGAGCGGATTTTACGATTCCGGCAATAATAATAGCGAACGCTACGCCGATAAGCCCTACCACCGTGCAGAAGAACGGCAGGTTGTTCAATACTGTTTCCTTCATTTTTCCTCCGTTTAAAGGTTAAATCATCAAGTTCTTACTACAGTTAAAAAGATTCATTCCTTCCTTTGTACCTTTACAAAGGACAGTGACAACAGCGTCCCGAACATTTGCAAGAATCTGTTCCAGAAGTTTTTTTTCTTCGCCGGTAAATTTTCCCAGAACATAATCCGCAGTATTGATTTCCTTGCCGGAACGCCCGACGCCGATGCGAAGCCGGATAAAATCGCCTCCGCCGAAAGCGTCTGTCAACGATCTGACACCTTTGTGTCCCCCATCTCCTCCTTTCTCTTTGATTTTTATTCTGCCGAAAGCAAGGTCTATATCGTCATGGACGACGAGCATATCCCTGCCTGATATCCTGAAATAGTCCGCAATCCGCCGCGCGGGAAAACCGCTCAGATTCATATAAGACAGGGGCTTTGCCAGAATCACTTCTGTGTCCCCTATCTGTCCGCGTCCGATCAGCGCGTCAAATTTCTTTTTGTCAAAAGGAATGGAAAAATATTCTGCCACCGCATCTGCCGCCATGAACCCGATGTTATGGCGGGTGTCTTTATAGGCATCTCCCGGATTTCCCAGTCCCACGATCATCCGCAGGTTTTTTTCTGACATAAACTCGGCTCAGATTTTTCAATCCGACCTGCTATTCCTCCGCGGGAGCAGCTTCTTCACCCTCTGCGGTTTCTGCTGCTTCTTCGGCTGTGCCCTTGGGACTCAGTACGGTCAATACCGTAAAATTCACATCTGCCGGAATTTCCACATCCGGTTCCCGGGGAATATCATTCACATGAACAGAATCGCCCATATCAAGATCGGTAATATCAATGACAATTTTGTCCGGAATCGCATTCGGAAAACAGTAAACTTCCAGCTCGCGGCGGATAATCTGCAACATACCGCCCAAATCAACGCCTTTTGATTTTCCTTTTGTCACCACAGGAACTCTGACAGAAACTTTCCGGTCCATGGAAACTTCGTAAAAATCCGCATGTAAAAAGCGGTCTGAAACCGGATGAATCTGAAGTTCTTTAATCATGGCGGGCCGGACATCTGTATTTCCGCCCCTATCAATGGAAACATTCGTAAGGCTCTGCCCGATTTTTCCCTTTTTCAGCCATTGCTCAAGTTCTTTTGTATTTACCGACAGCATCACCGGTTCTTTTCCCGGACCGTAAAGAACTGCCGGTATGCTTCCGTTGCCGCGCAACTGCCGCGCCGGTCCTTTTCCCGTAGATGTTCTGATATTTGCTTTCAATTCAAGTAATTCCAAAAATCGTTCCTCCTCCCTGCCGTCACCCTGTCTGTTAAAACTATAACAGATTTGACAGCTTTTCAAAAAATGTCAAATCTTTTTCAATCTTTTTTCTTTTTTTATACAAAAAGAGACGTTACCGAATCACCTCGGTGACTTCGGATGATCGCCTCTCCGACCAGATTCGAGATCGTCAGCACTTTTATTTTACTGCAAGCCGAAGCCCTGGCGTTTAACGGAATGGTGTCTGTCACCACCAGGCTTTTCAAGGGTGATTCCGTGATCCGGTCAATTGCGGGACCCGAAAGAACCGGATGGGAAACACAGGCATGAACTTCTCTTGCCCCTTTCCCCACGAGCGCGCCTGCTGCTTCGGTCAGCGTGCCGGCAGTATCTGCCATATCGTCCAGGATAACTGCTGTCTTTCCTTCGACATCGCCGATAACCGCCATTGCCTTTGCCTCATTCGGCATATCCCGACGTTTGTCAATAATGGCAAGCCCTGCATTCAGGCGTTTTGCAAACGCTCTGGCTCTTTCCACACCGCCGGCATCGGGAGAAATAATCACCACATCTTTCTGAAAATTGGATTTCATGTAATTGAGCAGCACCGGCGTTGCGTAGAGATTGTCCACAGGGATGTTGAAAAAGCCCTGTATCTGTCCGGCATGAAGATCCATGGTAATTACTCTGTCAGAGCCTGCAACCGTCAGGAGATCAGCCACCAATTTGGCGCTGATGGGAACCCGCGGCGTTACCTTTCTGTCCTGACGCGCATAGCCGTAGTAGGGCATGACGGCTGTGATCCTTCTGGCAGAAGCCCGTTTGAGGGCATCTATCATCAGAAGGAGTTCCATCAGGTTGTCGTTGACAGGCTGGCAGGTGGACTGAATCAGAAAAATATCTTTCAGCCTTACATTTTCATGAATTTCCACCTGAGTTTCGCCGTCGCTGAATCGCTTCAGCTTGGCACCCCCGAGCGGCATATCCAGATATTCACATATCTTTTGAGCCAGAACAGGATTTGAACTTCCTGAAAATATGACAAGATCGTTCTTCATTTTTTTTACCACTAATGCTCACGAATTTTCTGCACGAATGCACACAGATATAATTATATGTAAACAGAACAGAAAATTATTACGAATTTTCCATTATTTTAAATTCGTGTTCTTCTGTTCGTGACAAATCTGTGTTCATTCTTGGCTAAAGAATAACAGTCTGATTTGGCTGGGGCGGGAGGATTCGAACCTCCGGATGCAGGAACCAAAATCCTGAGTCTTACCGCTTGACGACGCCCCAAAAAACATAACTGTCTGAATTATATAAAATCAGTCTTTCTCTATCCTGTTTTCGGCAAGATAAATGCCGAAAACCGCCGAAGCCTGACAATCTGAGAAAATTTGCTTTCTATACAATTAAATTAACATATCAGCAACAAAAATTTTCCATTTTTTATTTTGGGAAATATTCTGTTTTGCTGCCCGGGCAGTTTCAGCATCGGAAAAAAGCCCGAAAACAGCAGAACCGCTGCCTGACATCATTGCGCCTTGCGCTCCATGTTCACACAGCAATGATTTTATTTCTGTAATTTCAGGATACAGTGATGCTGTAACTGTTTCCAGATCATTGCACAGATGACACTCCGGATTAAATACCGAGTCTTTAAAGGGGAGATTTATAATTTTTTTTTTACACGTTGTCAATCCCAAACTGAAATTTTTGTAAACTGATGCGGTTGACACGCTGAATCCGGGATAAATCAGCAGCACTTTAAAGGGTGAAAGCCCTTTATATGCTTCGATTTTTTCGCCGATTCCTGTGGCAATCGCCGGTTTTCCGAAAATAAAAAAAGGGACATCAGCGCCGAGCGTCACTCCCATTTCCATGAGTTTTTCACGGGAAAAAGGAAAACCGTAATGCTGATTCAGTCCTGAGAGAAGGGCTGCCGCGTTGCTGCTGCCCCCGCCGAGGCCCGCGCCTGTCGGAATATTTTTTTCAATGAAAATATCCACGCTGTCGCGGACACCCATTTTTTTAAAAAAAAGACAGGCGGCTTTGTGGGCAAGATTACTTTCGTCTGAGGGGACATCAGTAGCATCACAGAAAATATTTATCTTCTGTGAGCGGGATTGCGGATTGAAAATCAGGGTAATCGTATCGTAAAGACTGACCGCGCACATCAGCATATAAAGTTCATGATAGCCGTCAGGTCTTTTTCCCGTCACCGCCAAAAACAGATTGATTTTTGCTGGAGATAGTAATTTCATAGTGTTATCAAAGTGTTATATGATGTGCATTTTTTAACCACAAAAAACACAAAAAAAAACAAAGGATTCAAAAAGCTTTTAATCCTTATATAAATATAAGTATGTTGCACTCATCCGAATCGGATTATCACAATCCTGCCGCAGTACGCAGGGCAAAAATCACCTCTGCCATACCGGCTTTATGATCTCCGTTCACATCAACAATGCTGACAATACCTGAAACAGCGCAATCTGCTCGGATTCCGGCATTATCTGTCCCTGACAGATGTTTCATCACGATGACCGCATCCGTCAGATTCACAGTTCCGTCACCGTTGATATCTCCTTGAATCGGATCGGCATATCTGTAAAACCTGCCGATATTGGGTGAAGATATATTTCCGTCTCTGTCTTTCGCGTAAACAGCCGCGGTATAAATGCCGTAAGCTGAAAAGCCCTCATAGCCTGCTTCATATCTTTCAGAAGCAGAATTGTAAACAAGTTCAGTATCCGGCAAATCTGTCATCGTAATTTCCAAAGGATTTGAAGATGGCGGCGTGACAATTGCCCATACTCTGTCTATAGCGCACGTACTCGTCACATCTTTCGCCCATATTGTCGCGGAGGTCTGATCATCCGATTTCTGATCCGGAAAAATCGTCCCGACAACCGGGGCGTCGCCTGCCAGCATGATGCCGGCACCGACGATGCAGTGCTGCGCGAGCCATCCGTCAAAGTCGCTTTCATTGCCGATGCCGTTGCCGTTATCATCCATTTGGGGCATCTGATCCTGACACTGGAGAGACACCGCTTTTTTGGCATGAACAAAGGCTGCCCGGAGGGTTTCGCCGTTTGCAATGCTCCGCCAGAAATATCCCGAAAATGAAACCTCTCCCTGAGAAAGAAAATACGCGGGCTGATTTTTGCCGCTCCCGGAAATAAGAATCCGTTCTTTTCCTTCCGGCGGTGCGAGAGATTCAAGAAAACTTCCAGAATGATTTGCATCATAGATGAAAATGACCCTGCCCGCAATCTTTTTCTGAAGCGTGTCTGTCAGGGTTGACAGATAAAGTGCTGACAGAGATTCGTTTTCTCGGATATTAAATTTCCCGGATTCGCCTTTCCCTGCGAAATACATCACCATATCCTGTGTCTCTGCCGCGCCCCATTCCTCAAGCGCATAATTAATATTGTCCAGCGTCGGCAAAGCATCCCAGCCTGTCAGATTTGCTTGGGAACTCATAAAATAAATATCTTCATCCGAATAGCCCTGAAAACGGAGGGCGTTATATGCGGTTTTCCATATATTTGCCAGAGCGGGAATCATATCCGAAGGCGATTCTCCGAGAACAATCACGGCTCTGCGCCGCTTATGGCTGCCGACGGAAACCTTTGTCAGCATTGGAACAGCAGTGTTGCCGATGCGGTCTTTAGCATAGACAGCAACCTGATAGGTTCCCTGTATGTCAAATTCGCTATACTCCGCTTCCCATCGTTTATTCTCCCGGGGGAGCAAGTCAATCCGGGGCAGTTCGTAAACAGGATTGCCCGATATGCTCTGCCGGTAATCGGGCGGGCGGATAATTGCCCAGACACGGGCAATGCCGTCCGTATCTGTCACCTCAGCATATAACTGAGCGGAATTTTTCCCGGTGATCGTCTGATCCGGCGAAATGCCGCCGATCATCGGGGATCCGCCGTCAACGGACCCGGATGTGTTACCGATATAAATTCCCTCAGCCAGAATATCGTCCTGAGACTCGTTTCCCGTTCCGTTGCCGTCGGCATCCAAAAGAGGATGCTGATTTTCTGTAAGAATGCTCATGGCATTCCGGGCAGTTTCAAACGAGTCTTTTACAGAACAGCCGCTGAAGATATGAGACCAGAAGTAAGCGGAAAAAGAAACAGAACCCTGTGTGACAAAATAGGCGGCTTCCCCGGGAGATGCGCTGGCCACTACAATGCGTTTTTTGCCGCCCGGGGGCATGAGGGCAGACAGAAAAGAGCCGGATTTACAGGCGTCATAAACCACAATGACGTTGCCGGAAATATTTGCCTGAGCCGTATCCAACCATGAATCCAGTTCCGCGGCGGAAAGTATTTCTCTGACATTCATGCGGAAGGTGTCTTTGTTGCCGTGATCCACAAGATAGACTACGAGATTCTCCGCTCCTTTTGCCCATTCAGTGAGCGCGTGTCGCAGATTCGTTTTGGTCGCGTCCCCGTCCGCATCATCGGCTTCGCCGTTTCTGTCCAAATCAAGGTCTGTGTCAGATGTAAGGTAACAGATGCTTTCTTTCGTGAAGCCGCGATAAGTCAGGGTGCGGTAAGCAAAATTGGCGATCATCTGTGTGGCGTCCCACAAGTCACCATAACCGCCGCCCGCGAGAATAACAGCTTTGCTGTTTTCAAGCAGGCTGATTTTTTTAAATGCCTGAATGCGGTGGTTGTCGGTATCGGCAACATAAACAGTACCGTCGGGTCCCGCGGCAAGCCCTGCCGGATAAATCATCTGACCCGGAAAACTGCCTTTTTCTCCCCACAGCGTAAGAGATGCTCCGTCCAAGTTGAATTTCTGAATGCGATGGTTTCCCGAATCTGTTACATACACATCATCGCCGCGAATGTTAATGCCGTAGGGCAGATTCAGCTTTTGATTTTCATTGCCGTCCCATTTTCGGACAAATACTCCTTCAGCCGTGAATTTCTGAATGCGATGATTCCCCGAATCTGCCACACAGACAAAGCCTTTGTCATCAACCGCCACATCATGTGGATTATTGAACTGACCGTCTCCGCCGCCCTTTTCGCCCCATTTTTTTATAAATTCTCCGGTTTTTGTAAATTTAAAGACAGAATTGTTTCCGTCCGCCACATAAATGTAATTGTTCTGCGTGTCAATGCCGAGTCCCTGGGGCGAGTCAAGACCTTCTGCTCTCCATAAGCTCACAAATTTACCCTCTGCGGTAAATTTCTGAATCCGGTGGTTATTCCTGTCTGCCACATAGACAAAACCCTCGCTGTCAACCGCCGCGTCATAAGGGCAATCAAACTGGGCATCTTCATTTCCCTCGGTTCCCCATTGGGACAGCAGTTTGCCCTCAGCGTCAAATTTCTGAATCCGGTGATTGAAGGTGTCCGCCACATAGAGAATGCCCTGCGGATCCGCGGCAATACCGTAGGGCCAGTTGAACCGTCCGCCTTCATCGCTCCCTCCCCACACCGCCAGCAGGGTTCCGTCAGATGCAAACTTCTGAATGCGGTGGTTCCGCACGTCCGCGACATAGATACAGCCGTTCTGATCTGTAGCCATTCCGTAGGGATGATTGAATTTTCCGCCTTTGGTGCCCGGGCTTCCCCATTCAATTACAAGTTTTCCGTCTGAACTGAATTTCTGAATCCGGTTGTTAAACATATCGTTGACATAGACAAAGCCCGCCGAATCAACCGTGATGCCGTCCGGGTCCGAAAACAGTGTTTCTCCCCATTTGCCGATAAAATTTCCGTCAGAAGTGAATTTCTGCACCCGGTCATTCTCTCTGTCCGTAACATAAACGGAGCCGTCAGCGCTGACAGCCACACCGACAGGCGTATCCGATTCTCCGTCTCCGGCACCTTTTTTTCCCCACTGTGTGAGATATGCGCCGTCTGAACGGAATTTCTGAATCCGGCTGTTTCCTGTATCCGCGACATAGACAAAGCCTGCCGCGTCTGTTGCAATCCCACGGGGCAGATTAAATTCTCCGTTTCCGCTGCCTTTTGTTCCCCACTGGGTTAGATATGCGCCGTCGGAGCTGAATTTCTGAATCCTGCTGTTGCCGCTGTCCGCGATATAGACAAAACCGTCCGGATCAACCGCGATGCCGTCGGGTCCTTCAAAAGCACCGTTTCCGCTGCCTTTTGTTCCCCATTGGGTTACAAGATATCCGTCTGCTGTGAATTTCTGAATCAGATCGTTTGCGCTGTTTGTCACATAAATATATCCCTTCATATCCGCAGCCACGCAGTACGGCAAATCAAAATACCAGGGCTGTTTCAAAGGGGGCCATAAGCGTTCAAAGACATAATTTTCCCCGGAGATTGCCGGAGCGGATGAGAGAAACACAAGGATAAGACTGAGAATGAATCGTTGTGAAAGTTGTGAAAGAGATAATGATTTCATGGTGATGATTCCTTTTTTGTTGCC
>JAIFKL010000275.1 GCA_020049595.1 Desulfobacteraceae bacterium | reverse complement strand
TTCTACTTTTATGTCATTAGAAGGTTGACAACCTTCTGAGCGCAGCGAAAAATCTCAGTAAAACGGGTTTCAAACCCGTTCTACTTTTATGTCATTAGAAGGTTGACAACCTTCTGAGCGCAGCGAAAAATCTCAGTAAAACGGGTTTGAAACCCGTTTCAGTAAAACGGGTTTGAAACCCGTTCTACTTTTATGTCATTAGAAGGTTGTTGAGCCTGTCGAAACAATGACACCTCCGAATCACCTGCTTTCCCTTTATTTAAAGAGGAATTTTTTCCCACATTTTGCCCGAAATGTCAAGATTTTTTCTTTTCTGAACATTCTGCATCAAAATTAAGAGAGAGGTGCCGGCAGAAGCTGCCGCGCCGAATGACAGAGATTCTTTCTCTCGAAATGACATATTTTATCAGGATATTATAAAAAACTCCCGCGCCGTCAGTTAATTTGATTCTGAGGAACAGGCGGGCTGCGTTCCGGAGTGCTAAAATTTCATTTCAGCACTCCGGAATAACAGAAAGCCGCAAAAACTTGAACATTGAATCCTTAAAACTTGAAACTCAACGAGGCGCCGTAAGTTCTGTCCGTCATGGGATACCCGCGGCTGTTGGAATATTCCTCATCCAGCAGGTTGCTGACGTAGAGCTTAAGCGTTCCTTTTTTAAGCCTGTTCCATTCGGTAAACAATGTCTGTTCAACTGCAAAATCAAATACATAAAAGCTGTCTAACGAGACTTCTTTGATAAAGAGATTGCTCGGATCATCGTCAATCATCTCTGTCAACTGCTGCGTCTGATCCGACTGATATTTGTAATCTAAAAGCATGAGCGTATTTTCAAAGGCACGGTACCTGAGACCGGCATTCAGGTGGTGTTTGGCTCTGTCGCTCAAATCCTGATCTGCCCATTCCTCGGGTCCGCCGTTGTGAGGACCTTCATATTTCCATTCATTAAAGGAATAGCTCACATAAAATCCGAGATTCTTCAGGATATGACCGTTGATTTCCGCATCTATGCCTTCTTTTATAACATCTTCCAGCGAAATCATCCGGCGTCCCCAGAGGGAATTTTTAAAGTAATCCGTTGCCGCGTTTGCCCAGATCGGATAATCGCTGAAGTCATAATGTGAGAAATCTATGTTGAAAAAAACATCATTCCACAGCCTTCGGGAGAAAATCAGATCATAGCCGATGCCTTCTGCCGGCTCCATTTCAATACCGGAACCCCAACTGCACACTTCGCAATAGCTTCTCGGAGTCCATATTTTGCTGATTCCCAAGGATACAGAAGTATCTTTGAGCCATTCAGCCAGATCATCCATCTGATACGTCAGAAGGGACTTAGGCACAAACTCATCATAATCGCGTCTGACATTCTCTTCTGGATGACTCGGGTCTTTATATGCGCCGTCAGGATAGGTTTTGGACGGAGACCACCAGTTGTTCCACCATATCGCTATGTCTTCATACCTAAGACCCGCAGTCAGGGTGAGACGGGGAATAATTTTCCACTGATCCTGAACAAAACCGGCGTAAGTCTCCACAATTTTCTCTGTGTATTTCGTATAAAGCTGTGCTGTATCAAAGCCTGTGGTCAGGCGGTGATTTTCAGACAGGGAAAATTCATGTTTCAGAACGCCGCCGTATGAGACATAATTGGTCGTATATCCGCTGTAGTCAAACCCTTGCCGGAGATATTCCTGTTCCTCATCTGTATAATAAGCGCCCAAAGAGAAAGTGCCGAAATCCGAAGGCTGCTGAAAATCAAAGCGGGTGGTGTTTCCGCTGTAATTTCTGCGGCTGTCATCATTGGGATTCTGCCACCGGGCTTCCACATCGCCTGTCTTGACAAGCGGATAGCTGCTGTCATAATCCGCTCTGTCCGGATCATTGGCTGCCGGGATTTCCCGCTCAATGTCGCTGTAACTTCCTGTCAGACGCAGATACCCGCCTGAGGAAAGTTTATAAGCCATACGGCCGACCATCGTGTCAATATCGGCAGCGTTGTTTCTCAGATAGCCGTCTGTATGGTATCGCTCATAGGAAAATCCCATGCTGAAATTTTCGCTGCCGCCGTCACCGGAAGCTGTCTGGCTGTTAGTATTGTAAGAGCGGTAAGAACCTGAAATTTCTCCGTTAAAAGAAGGCGATTCATAATATTTGGGCGATTTGGTTTTAAAGTTGATAATGCCGCCGAGACTTTTGCCGTCATAGAGTGCGGAGTGGGGACCTGAGATAATCTCAATGCTTTCGACAATCGAATAGGGAATAATACCGAAATCTATATTGTGATCGCCCCAGAATCCGCCGGTTTTCTGAATCACGAGACCGTCCACCGCTGTCAGAAACTGACGGGTATCAAATCCTCTCATCTGAATCACGTCGTCCTGCGGCACCAGATCGCTTTGCCCCCGAAAATCAATGCTGGCTCGGTCTTTGATAATATCCAGAATATTGGTCGGCTGTCCGGCAATATTGTACTCTTCCATGAATACTTCGGTCTTGAGCGGACTCAGCTCAACTCTTTCGCCAGTCACTTCCAAGCTTTCCATGACAACGGCTTTGTCAGATTCTGCCTTATCCTCGGACAGAACCGGATGAGTCGTCAGCATCACAAAACATAGCGCCAAAACAGAGAGTTTTTTCATTTATTGCGTTTTCCTTTCAGATCAATATGGTCTCTCACGCAGAGGGGTTTGTCTCTCGCAAAGAACGCAAAGAGCGCAAAGGCGGAAAATCAGATGCCCGCAATTGAGCAACCCTCCTTTTTCCTGCATCTTTGCACACTCAGCGCCTTTGCGAGAACTTTTTTTATTTCCGATAATGACGATTACAATCTTGCAGACAGCGGCGCAAATACCGCTTCCATTGTTTGACAGATCCGCTCGGCTTCGGTCTCTGAGCCTGTGTATCCGACCCAGCAGTCCCATATCTCATCTTTGCTTTGCCATCTGTTTCCGTCCGGCTTCAGAAGATTCTCCGGATCGCTGCTTTCACAGATTCGGTTGAACAACTGTATTTTTTTGATCAGTCCCTCTTCCGTATCCTCACCGCCTCTTACCCGATAATCGGGATACAGTTCGCCCGATACCAGTTCGTACAGTCTCAATCTGAAATCTCCTATCATTCGGGTCAGAGCAGGCTCTACCCAGCCGGTGTTTCTCTTCCTGACTTCTTCTCTCAGCAGCTTTTTGCCCTCATTCAGAGAAGCTTTCAGTTTTTTGCCCAATTCAGCCTTATCCGGCGTACCGTCTGCCTGTAAGGGAATGTATGCTTTCTGCCATTCCTCATAAACCCGCAGGATTTCCTCTTTTGTCTCGGACTCGCCGATACCTGCAAGTTCTTCTTCGTTGAGCTTCATGTCCGCTGTCAGCCTGACGATTCCTTTATGAACCATATATGCGTAGGCAATATTTCCCTGAACCGTATGCCCTTCCGTGATGTATCTGTAATACATGCTTACATGGCTGTCTTCATTGATAATCAGGCAAGCCGCGCTTTTCCGGCTGACATAAGGCAAAAACATGAACAAGCCTCTTTCGTGCAGATCAAAGACGCTCGGCGTCTTGTATTTCGGCAGATGCAGCAGAAACCAACCTTTCGGAATTTCCATAAAATGTTTCTCCTTTTTGAAAGATATGAGGGGTCAGAGGTAAATCTCCCCCTGACCTCTGACCTTTATTCATACTTTGCCGTCGGTAAACATGGCACCCCGGCAAGATTCACTGCAAATTCCCGTGGTTCCCGAACATTGTCTTTTTTCCTGCTTTCCGAAAATAACAGATGAAGACCAGATTCAATATCAGGCTCAGTCCTGCAATGGTCCCGACCGCATGAGATGACTGATGCTCTGTCTTCGTCTGATTTCGGGAACCTGTTTGATCCGTTTTTCCGCTATCCGATACGGCTCCGACTTGTGCCGCAACTTTGTGTCCCATCCCGTCATTTGCTTCGATACGCCATTTTCCGGCAGTATCCGGATAAAAAGCGAATCTGCCTTTTTTATCGGTTCTGCCGTTCTGATACTCGGTTTTCTGATCCTGCGGATCGAAAATCAGAACCTGTGCATAACTCAAAGGTTCTCCTCCTGAGTAATAAAATTCAAGCGTAACGGCTTTGCCGCTTTCGACAATTCTGTATCCGACGCCGTGTGCAGATACGGTTTTCGGGAAAAACCCGTGAATCAGAATACAGACAGCGCCGGCCATGAATAAGGAAAAGATTTGCTTTGTCATAAAATTTAGTTTTTTATCTGAATTTACTCTTTTTCTGTCATAACCTTTTCAAATATTTCCTTCCGATCAAATTCATACCAATATCTTACTGACAGTTTGCGAATATGCTCAAAATATTCGGCATTCATTCCGCCGTAAGTTTTTACCGCCGTATCAATATCCGACTTTATTTTTTCCAATATCTCTGATTTGATTCTCAATGTCAGGCTTTGATTTTTGTAGTTAAAAATGGATGCGGGCTGAGACTTTTCATCAGACAGGCGGATCGCGCCCCGTCCCAGACTTGCGCCGGTGGACACCTGCAATCCGTCATTCATGCAACTGAGCGGCGGTTTGTCTCCTGCCAATGAGATAACTTCCAATGTGTCAAACGGCGCTTCTAGAATTTCCCGCGCCCGTATTCCCATTTTGGCGCCGACAATGGAATAGATTCCCAGATGACGGTGAAACTCATTGGTCAGCACACATGCCTTCCATTCTTCAAGCCCGTGTCTTTGAATAATCTTTTCAACATAAGGGCTTACATCATCTCTGAACAGAGAAGGATCAGCCGGAAAATGATTCAGCACGACAGATTCCCGTGCATCTAAATGAGCATCCGAACTGGGGCTGAGAAGCCTGAGATAAACTTCCTGAATCTGATCTGACTTAAAATCAGCTATTTGCATCACACCGGATATTTTTGCGGGAGCAAATTTGAACAGAGAGGGATAATGCAGATAAATCGCTGTCATTTCATCCCACACACGGAAATGCCCCTCGGAGAGCAATTTGCTGACAGCAGGGCTTTTGTGCAAAGCCGTTACCATGCGCGCAGCAGGTGTGTTCATGGCAGTTATTCTGTCAAAAAATTTCTGATCAAACAGCAGCAATTTTTCGTCCGGAATATGAAGTGAATAGATATTCAAGCCGGATTTGAATACAAAATCAGCAGATTCAGAATCACGCTTGTAATTCCAACCCGGATCGGCGTCGCCGGGCATTCCGCCGAAAAATACGAGGCTTGAGATTTTCTTTTTTATGCCGGGGTCTGAGCGGAGCGCATCTGCCAGATTTGTCAGAGGACCGAGACAAAGATAAATCAGTTCTCCGTCAACGGCGTTCAGGGTTTTCAAAATTGTCTCACTTGCAGACATAGTATGACTCTCTGACGCGGTTGATGCCGACTCCGGCAGCGTCAGGTTTTCAGACCATGTGCGCCATGGCGGCGCGGGTTTGTCCGAAACGCTTCCGATTCCCACCGGTATGTCTTTTTTGTTAAAACAGTTCAGAAGCCGGGAGATATTCCCGACACCTGCCTGCGGAGAGGCTGCGCCGTCAGATGAGACAATCAGTTTGATATTCGCTGTGTCCGAGTTCAGCAGCATGATAAGTGTCCGTGCGTCATCCAATGCCATGTCTGTATCTGCTATCAATGATACCTGATAGTCATGGGCATTCAGACAGGGAACAGAAAAAGTAACGCAGAGAATTGCAAGCAGGATCGCAAGATGTTTTTTTGTCATATCAATCAGTTTTTCCATGAGCAGCAGAGACGCACGGCAGTGCGTCTCTTATGAAAGGTTGTTGAGCCTGTTCCTTCGGCTCCGCTCAGGCAGCAAAGGTTGTTGAGCCTGTCGAAACATTGACAGATTTTTACTTATTTCTCAGCTTTCTTATATCGGTTGCTCAGAAAATCTCCCACATAGATCAGATGTTCAAAGGGGAGTTTTTCTCCTTTTGTCTTTTCCAGAATGGTGTCCAGCGTGCCTTGAATCACCTGCTCTTTATCTCTGTAACCTGCAAAAAGCACAATCGCTACGGGCGTATCCGCGGGATAATGCGTTTTCAGTTCTTTTACTACCTTTTCCATATCCAGAAACATGGTGAAAAAAACCATACTTGCCTGATGCTGTGCAAAGTTTTCAATGCTGTCGGGACCGCTGTATTCCTCTTTTCCGAAAGAAGCGGTAAGAATAACCGAATGTGATTTGATTCCGGATGTAACCCCTTTACGCAAAGCCGCATTTGCCGCATTAAAACTGCTGATTCCCGGAACAATTTCCGGTTTCAGGTCTTCAAATGCCTCCATATACCACATATTGGGTCCGTAAATGGTGGCGTCGCCGTTATCAAGCACAGAGACTACTTTGCCTTCTTTGACCGCATTGCGGATGATGGTGCTGATCTGCTCAAATTCCTTCATTTTTTCTTCATAGTTGAAGCGTTTGTTCTGCTTTGCTTCTTCAGGGTTTTTGCCGTAAACCGCAAAAATACCGAATCCCGGATCATGGATTTCCTTGCCTTGCAAGAGAATGGGGAACTGATCCCGCATTTTTTTGTGACAGAAGACAATATCCGAGTCCTTGATAACATTGACTGCTCTGAGAGTGATATTGTCAGGATCGCCGGTTCCCATGCCGACGAGATACAATTGAGTTTTGGGTCCCCATTGTGCGTCCGCATTCTGAATAAACCCTGTCATCGCCATGAGCAGCAACGCTGTCACAATATGCTTTGCCGCAATATGAGTAAAAAATTTGCTCATTTAAAATTTCCTTTCGGTTGTTCAGTATTCCGTAGGGGCACGCCGCCGGCGTGTCCCTGCATTATTATTTTACTTTAAAGGTAAAGGTCTGATTATATCTGTATTTGTCGCATTCCTCTTTATCAGGATAAGGAATTTCATGCGTCACGCTTATCAGCCAGATTCCTTTTTTATCAATCTTCACGCTTGCCTCACCCTTCTCGTCCGTCTTTGTCTCGTATGGATAAGTATGAGGCTCGCCGGCAAATCCTTCATAAGTTGCCTTGACTTGGGCATCGGCAAGGGCTTTTCCGTCATAGATGACTTTCAGCGGAAAATTGTCTCCTTCTTTCAAAGCGGTCGGGTCTTTCAGCGGAACAATCTCTGCGACGTCTCCCACAGGTGTCCCGAAATTCTCTCCCTTGCCCCCTGCCATGATGACAGCTTTGGTCCGCATGTCAAAACGGAAACATGAGACAACATTCTCCAAACCCTTTTTGGTCTGCATTTTGTATCCGTCTGTTGTCTTGCTGAGAAAACCGGGATTGATACTTGCGCCTATTCTGTAACTGCCTTCTTTTTCAGGGACAAAACTGTACTGCACCGGCGAAATCTGCTTCAAAGCAATTTCATTCCCGGATTCGTTAAGCACATACACCCGGTTCAAAGCACCTTCCTTCATGGTTTCTCCCCCGGGAAACTGGTGCCCCCAGCCGATGCCGATCTGAACGGCTTTCCCCGGCACCGGGGTGTAGTCATCCACATTGAGCCAGAGCATGTGCGCCTGCGCCGAAGCGATTGCAAAGAGCGTCAGTATGCCCGTTACAATCATGTACTTTACTGCCTTCATTTCTTTCCTCCTTGTTCTTCTTATTCTTATTTTTCCTCATTCTGCAATTTCATGGCACCTTCATAGGGTTTGCCTTCAAGGAAATCGCCTACAAAGAGAAGCCCCATAAATTTCTCTTTTTCACCGGAAAGTTTATTTGCCATATCTCCGACAGTGCCGCGCACAACGCGCTGACGGTCGGGATAGCCGGCCCAGAACACAACCGCACAGGGTGTTTCCGGCTGATACATCTCTTTGAGCAATGAGAACAGTTTTTCAGGATTGCCCAGCGCCATGTACTGAATCATGCTGACAGGATATTTGCTGAGGTCTTTCAATATCTGACGGTCTTCCCAGTCATGTCCTGTCAGAAACATCGGCGCGGTCTGCATGACAAAACGGGTTTTGTAGGCAGGGATAATGCTTTTGCCCAGCGCCGCCATTGCCGCGGCGTCGCATCCCATGCCCGGAATAATGACCAAATCCTGTGCGTCAAAAGGCTCTGAATACCAATGACTCGGGCCGAAAAGATTGGGATTGCCGGAGTCGAGCAATCCGACATTTTTCCCTTGGCCGATAAGTTTTCTGATCTGCTCCACCCGCTCATCCCGCAACCTGAAGCGTTCTACTTTAAACTCTGCATATTCTTCTTTTGTCAGACTCCTGTAGTCTTTTCCTTTGTAGTCCCACAAGCCTTTCCACGGATCAAACAGAATGGGTTTGTCTCCGATATACTCTCCGAAAAGTTTGACATGATCTTCCGGTGCGATGATAGCATCCATCTGCCTGATCGTGTTCAGCGCCTGCAATGTCGCCATCTGAGGGTCCGAGGGACCGATTCCGATCACATAAAAATGACCCCGCCCCCACGCTGCTACTGCCTGTGAGGGAAAAAAACCCGCGAGGACTGCAACAGCAATAAATGCCGTCACGACCATCTGTTTTAGCTGTTTCATTTTTTCTCCTCTGTATCAGAGAGCCGAAAGCTCTAAGCAGGAAGCCTTACAGCTTATGCCAAATCGCTATTGAAAATTGCTGCCGAATACTTTCAATAGCGATTCGGTATTAGAGCTTTCAGCTATTTCTTAAAATTTCACTCCCACCTGAAATCCCCACACATGCTTGGGCATCGTATAACCGGACTGCTCCTGATAATCCGTTCCTGTCAGATTGCTCACAAAGACATTTGCCGAATATTCAGTCCCGTCAAATTGAAATGTCTGCTCAAATCCCATATCAACAGTGATATAGTCATCTAATTTTTTGCCTTTCTGTGCATCCCGCTCGCCCGTATATCGCCCGCTTAACTGAAGCCATCCGTCCTGCCAGAGATTATAGCGCGCCAGCAGTTTGATCTTATGTTTGGGCAGCAACGCGGGAAGATAATAAGTCCATTCTTTTTCAAGGCTGTTATCTTCCACATCATACTCCTGATACACATAAGATGCTGTGGCATGAAAATATTTCTCCAATTTGAAAGATGCTTCCAACTCCCCGCCGTAAAGCTTTACATGGTCAATGTTGTAAAGACAGTTGCTTCCCAAAGCATTTCCGGGAGCAGTAATGCCGTTGTCGTTGATAAAGTCCTGAATATCGTAGTACCAGCCCGCGGCTCTGACGGTAACTGTTTTAAAATTCTGTATAATTCCGGCTTCATATTCCCATGCGGATTCCGGATTCAGCGTGGGATTTTCTTCGGACGCGCACCGCGCCCACCAGTAGTAATCTCAGGGGCAGGGGAGCCGGTAGGAACGGCTCACCGCTGCATAAAGGGCTGTGTCGTCTGTTGCCTGAAAATCTGCTTTCAGACTCGGATAAAATCCGTCCTCAGTCTGTTCCTTGCCCTCGGTGGGCCAGCCTGTTCCGAACAGGGAATTGTAGGTATCCATATCCACATGGTAGTATCGGACGCCGGGCGTAAGGGTCAGACGCTCTCCCACTTGGATAATATCCTGAATATATGCTGATTTGACTAAATAGATCATCGGATTGCTCGCGGGCTGTCCCAGTTCCTGATATTCCAGACCGAGCGTCAGGCGATGCCGATTATCAAACAGCTTAATATCCTGATATTCCGCAATGTATCCTCTTGTCTCATCGTCGGAGAATGTATCTTCAACAAAAGTCGTTCCGCTGTACTGGCTTATCCAGCGTCTGCCGTTAGTCATAAATCCGTGCAGTTTCACAGTACCCGGTCCCAGAGGGACTTGAAACACAGCATCCAAATAGCTGGTATGTTTTTCCCAGTACGGATCACGCTCTCCGGGTAACTGAGGTCCCGGCAGATGTCTCAACTGATCCGCATCTGCGATGAAGTCGGGATAATCCGGATCGTAATCTTCCCGGCTCGGATCATTGATCACCGGGAATCCGTAAAGCACATCGGAATATTTTGCGCCGATGCTGAAAGTGGCTTCTGATGGCAGATGAAAAGTCAGATGCCCGTTGAATGCGTCATTTTCCTGAAAATTGTTTCTCAGATAGCCGTCAGTCTCCTGTCTGCTTGCCGAAAAGTGATAAGACAGGAGATTTGCCGCGCCTCCGTTAACCGAGGCAGAGAGATTATAAGTGTCAAAATCTCCGTAACCTGCTTTGACGCTTACCTCCGGTTTGACTTCATCTGTTTTTTTACCCTTTTTGGTGATGATGTTGATGACGCCGCCGATGGCAAAAGGATGCAACACCGAATGTCCGCCGCGGATGATTTCGATGCGCTCCACATCATCCATGTTCAGGGTTGACCAGTCCACAATATATCTTCCCATGTGACCGGTGTGATTGATCCGGCGGCCGTCAATCTCGATAACCATGCGCCCTTCGTTCAAGCCTCGGATGGAGACCTCATCGCCGGGGCTTGAGATCAGAGGAGTAATACGCTGAACATCCACGCCGCCGATTTCCGTCAGCACATCGGTCAGCGTCCGAACCGTGCCGGGTTTTTTCAACTCATCCATCCGGATGACCGTCTTTTCCGTTGTGATCTCAACTCCGGGCTGCGGCGCGATCACGGTGATCGGCTCAAGATAAACCGGATCGGATTCTTTTTCTGCTGCCCTCAGCGGACAGACCGTGAGACTCAGGGCAAAAACAGCCGCACACATCAGCCTGATAAGTCTCAAAGACATTGGTTTTTCAATTGAAGACATTTTTCCTCCTGTTTCCTGATTTTTTCTACCCTGTCAAAATAAAAAAAGACTGCTATGCCCAGCAGAACTGTCAGCACCCCGTATAAAGAGATAAGCGGTCTGCTCATGACAGAGTAGCCGATGATCCACAGGTTCCCCAAGATGAACAGCAAAGGGGTCACAGGATAGCCGAAACTCCTGTAAGTCTTTTCTGACAAGGGGGTTTTTCTCCTGATGAGCATCATCCCCGCGGCTGTCGTCATTGTGCATAAGGACAAGGTAAAGCCCATGTATAAAAGCAGCTTGTCGAAAGAGGCGGTAAGCACAAGCAGGACAGCAATGCCTGCTTGCAGAAAAATGGAATATGCCGGTGTTTTGTGTTCTTTGCTGACTCTTCCGAAAAGTTCAAAAAAAACACCGTCTTTTGACATGGCGTAGTAAACTCGCGGGCCGGTCATAATCATGGCGCTTAACGCAGACAAAATGCCGACGGCAATTGCTCCGCTGAAATATCTGCCGGCATTGTCTCCGAACAGGACCACAGCGGACTTTGCGCCGACTTCAAGGACGCCGCTCATCTCTTTTGCCCCAAGCGCGTAAACATATACAAAGTTCAGCAGCAGATAAAGGCTCATAACCAGAGCTGTTCCGGTAAAAAGCGCCAGCGGGATATTTCTGCCCGGATTGATGATTTCTCCTCCCATATAAACTGCGGCATTCCATCCGCTATAAGCATAAGAGACAAATATCAGCGATACCGCAAACTTGTCTTTAAACACCGAACTTAGGATGTCCCGGCCCTGTGAAAAATTGCTTAACGATCCTTTTCCCAGACACAGACCGGCTGTAATAAAAACAAGGATCAGCGTTATTTTGAACAGCGTCAGTCCGTTCTGAACTTTGGTGCCGACCGGCAGACTGTGATAATGAACCAGCGAAAGAACAATGATCGCCGCGGAAGCCAGCATTGTAACCGGCGAAAAGGTCATCAGGCTGATCCCTGAGAAAGATAAAGTCATCAGCGGGTCGCCCGAAAGCGGAAATATCTTGAACGCGTAAGCGGCAAAGGCTGCGGCACTTGCTGCAATAGGTGCCGAGAACCCGACAATCAGCGATATCCAGCCTGAAAGAAATCCCATACATTTGCCGAAACTTTCCCGCAGAAACACATATTCTCCGCCGGCTTTGGGAAACATCGCGCCCAGTTCTCCGTAACAGAGCGCGCCGCAGAGCGCAAAGACGCCGCCCACAAACCAGCACAGAAGCATGGAACAGGGATTTTCAAGTTCCGCTATAATAAAGCCGGATGTCGTAAATATCCCGGTTCCCACCATGTTGGCAACGACCAGAACAACAGCAGAAAAAAAGCCGATTTCTCTGCTCAGAACATTGTTATTGAGTTTGTTTTTCATCATCTCCTCAAACACCGGAACCTGACAGAGGATAATAGCGATTCGCTTTCAATATCCGCAGACCCTGAGGGTTTTATTTTTTGACAGCGAATCGGTATCAGGCATTGGAATTTTTTTATTGCCATTTCACCTTCCATAGGTTAATCTTTTGATTTTTCAAACAGAATCCGATGATTCACCAGATTCATCTGCCTGATTCTGCCTCTGATGTTTTTCTGATCCCCGAAAATGCTCACGAGCCTGTAAGCGCCGTCTTCTTCCGGCTCGATGATGTCAACAGATTCCATCAGAAGTTCTTCCTGTCCGTCTTTGACGAAATAAGCATTAGCTTCGCACATTTTCAAATCCTCCTCAAATTAAATATGTTTAATAAATTTAATGAGATGTTTTAAAATCTCCCTGCCCCTGTCAAAAAAAACGCCATGAAGAAAACAGCTTTTTTCAAAAAGCAGGCAGCGTCTTCATGGCGATTATTTATATAAAATACAAATTGTTATATTAATAATACTGAAAAAAATAAAAAAGCCGTGAAAACATAACGAAATTCTTTTCGTTACAGCCTTCACGGCTCGATTATAAAGGGATAAGGGCTGAGAGGCGATTCTTTCACAAAAATCTTCCTCTGTCCCCCCAATTTATGCGACTTCGTAATTTCTATTACGAATTATAAAGAGAACTCTTATAAACTAAAGTGATAGGGATGTCAAGTTTTTTTTATCAATATTCCGAATCAGCGTCGGTCAAGATTTGGGAAACCGTTTATATTCATGGCTTCTGAACAGAAGATAAATTTTTCACGCCGGAGCGCCGCATTGATTTTTTTCTTGACTTTCTCTGAAAAGATTTCTAATTATCAGACGTTATTAAAAATAAAAGGTTTCTCGCCAAGGCGGATCACTGTGTTCTCCGTAAAACCGCTTTTCAAGCGGTTTCAGCGATTTGAAAAATCGCTGTACGGTCTGAAAAGACCGATATTTGAAAGCGAATTCGTATTAGCGTCTTTGCGAGAGATAATAAAAAACAACCTCACAGTGGTAATCAAATGAAAATTATGCTGGCGTATGACCGTTCGACAAAGATTTCGGAAAAAGCATTGGAAATGGCAAAAAAACATGCGGAGGCATTTGATGCAAAAGTCTATGTCGTAACATCCATGATTGGCGGGCGTGACATTCCGCAAGAGGATTTCAGACTCGCGGAAAAGGAACTGGCTTATGCGGAGAACTTTTTGAAAGCAGAAGAAATTCCCTGCGAAGCACGCGTGCTTGTGGGCGGACTGTCGCCCGGAGAGGCATTGGTTGAATTTGCAAAAGAACACAAGATTGATGAAATCATCGTCGGCGTCAGAAAAAAATCGAGATTGGAAAAATTAGTCTTAGGTTCCACCGCGCAATATATCATTCTGAACTCGCCCTGTCCCGTGCTGTCCGTTGTATAAGCAGGGCGGGCAACACTTTATCTCTCGCAAAGAACGCAAAGGGTGCAAAGAAAAGCTTGTTTATATAAAAAAAATCAGCTTATTTTTCTTTGCGAACTTTGCGAGAACCTTTTTTGATTTCAGAGATGATATCTCTCGCAAAGTACGCAAAGGGCGCAAAGAAAAGCTTGTTTATATAAAAAAAGTCGGCTTATTTTTCTTTGCGAACTTTGCGAACTTTGCGTCCTTTGCGAGAACCTTTTTTGATTTTTGCGAGAAGCTTTTTTTATTTCCGATAATGTCTGACAAATTGCCCACCCTACTGAATATCCGCGTGGTATTTCTGCAAAGAGCGGACAATGGGTTTGCCTTCCCGCCGTGCGGCAATTCCTTTAGCAGCAGCCAGCGCGCCGGCAGGCGTTGTAATATTCTGAATTTTATACTTAATGCCCGTCTTGCGGATATAGGAATCGTCTTCCTGACTCTTTTTCCCGCTGGGCGTGTTCACAACCAATTGAATCTCTCTGTTTTTCATCGCGTCAACAATGTCAGGTCTTCCGTGTCCGAGCTTTTTGATCGGCTCGGACATGATGCCGTGATCCGACAAAAACTTATGCGTGCCTTCTGTTGTCACGATTCTGAAACCCATTTCCCTGAAAATCCGGGCAGGTTCCAGAATGCTCGGCTTATCCGCATCGGTTACAGTGATCAGCACGGTTCCTTCAAGGGGCAGAGGCGTCTGAGTCGCCTCCTGCGCTTTGAAAAATGCTCTTCCGAATGAATGAGACAAACCCAGCACTTCGCCTGTGGAGCGCATTTCAGGTCCCAGAATCGGATCCACTTCAGGGAACATATTAAAGGGAAAAACAGCTTCTTTGACGCCGAAATGCGGAATGCGTTTCTGTTTCAGATTCAAATCAGCAATCTTTTTACCGAGCATGACCTGCGTGGCAAGACGAGCCATTGAGATATTGCAGACTTTTGAGACAATCGGCACGGTGCGGGATGCTCTGGGATTTGCCTCCAGAATATAAACCGTGTCATTCATAATGGCAAACTGGACATTGAGCAATCCCACGACTTTGAGTTCCACGGCGATTTTGCGGGTGTATTCGGAGATAGTTTCAATATGTCTCGTGGGAATGCTGAAGGGCGGAATGACACAGGCGGAATCGCCCGAATGCACGCCCGCCAGTTCGATATGCTCCATGACCGCAGGTACAAACGCATCCGTGCCGTCGGCAATGGCGTCCGCTTCCGCCTCAATTGCATATTCCAAAAATTTGTCAATGAGAATCGGACGTTCCGGCGAGACATCCACCGCCGCAGTCATGTAATGTTCCAGCATTTCCTCATCCAATACGACCTGCATGGCCCGCCCGCCCAGCACGTAAGAAGGACGGACCATCAGCGGATAGCCGATGTCTCCTGCGATTTTCTTTGCCTGCTCGAGATTACTCGCCATGCCGGATTTCGGCTGAGGAATACCGAGCTGATGAATAATCTTGCGGAACCGGTCCCGGTCTTCTGCCAGATCAATTGTCTCAGGCGTTGTGCCGAGTATTCTGACGCCTGCCTGCGCCAGTTCCGCGGCAATATTGAGCGGCGTCTGTCCCCCGAACTGAACGACAACGCCTTCCGGTTTTTCTTTTTCGTAAATGCTCAGAACGTCTTCCACGGTCAGCGGCTCAAAATACAGCTTGTCGGAGGTGTCGTAATCCGTGGAAACGGTTTCGGGATTGCAGTTGACCATGATGGATTCATAGCCCGCATCACGGATGGCGAATGCCGCATGGACGCAGCAGTAGTCAAACTCGATTCCCTGTCCGATGCGGTTGGGACCGCCGCCCAGCACCATAATTTTTTTCCGGCTGCTGACCGCCACGCTGTCAGGCGCGTTGTAGGTAGAGTAGTAATACGCGGCATTCTCCACGCCGCTGACCGGCACCGGCTCCCATGCCTCCGCAAGTCCCAAAGAAATGCGCCGTTTGCGAATATCCTGTTCAGGAATACAAAGCAGTTTGGAGAGATATTTGTCCGCAAAGCCGTCTTTTTTTGCCCGGATGAGCAAATGGTCGGGAAGCATCTGATCTTTGTATTTCAGAATGTCTTCCTCCAAATCCGCCAATTCCTTCATCTGCCCGATAAACCAGGGCTTGATGTGCGTCTTTTTGTAGAGTTCCTGAATATCCGCGCCTTTCCGCAATGCCTCATACATGATAAACTGACGCTCGCTTGAGGGCGTTCCCAGCATGTCCATGAGTTTGTCTAAAGGCAGCTTATTGAAATTTTTTGCAAATCCCAGACCGTAGCGGCTGATTTCCAAAGAGCGGATGGCTTTCTGAAAGGCTTCTTTGTAAGTCTTTCCGATGCTCATCACTTCGCCGACTGCCCGCATCTGCGTACCGAGTTTGTCTTCAACGCCCTCGAATTTCTCAAACGCCCATCGGGCAAATTTGACCACAACATAGTCGCCGGAAGGCGTGTATTTCTCAAGAGTTCCGTCCCGCCAGTAAGGAATTTCGTCCATGGTGAGGCCTCCCGCCAGCAGAGAGGAGACAAAAGCAATGGGAAAGCCGGTGGCTTTGGACGCCAACGCGGAGGAGCGGGAAGTTCTCGGATTGATTTCAATCACCACCACTCTGCCCGTTTTCGGATTGTGCGCGAACTGAATGTTTGTTCCGCCGATGACTTCAATTGCTTCCACAATTTTGTAGGAATACTCCTGAAGCTGTTTCTGCAATTCGGGCGAGATGGTCAGCATGGGCGCGGTGCAGTAGGAATCTCCGGTGTGAACGCCCATCGCGTCCACATTTTCGATAAAACAGACTGTAATCATCTGATTTTTCGCATCCCTGACTACTTCCAGTTCCAATTCTTCCCAGCCCAGAACCGATTCTTCTATCAGCACCTGATTTACCAGACTTGCGGAAAGCCCCCGGGCTGCAATGGTGCGGAGTTCTTCGACATTATAGACAAGCCCCCCGCCGGTGCCGCCCATGGTGTATGCGGGACGGATGACGACCGGATAGCCGAATCCTTCTGCAACTTTTTCAGCATCTTCAACGGTATTTACGGTTTTTCCTTTGGGCATCTCAATGCCGAGGCGTTCCATTGTCAGTTTGAACGCGGTGCGGTCTTCACCGCGCTCGATGGCGTCAATATTGACGCCGATGACTTTCACGCCGTATTGCTCCAGAACCCCGGCTTTTGCCAGTTCCGAAGAAAGATTGAGTCCGGTCTGTCCGCCCAGATTCGGCAGAAGCGCGTCCGGGCGTTCTTTTGCGATAATTTCTGTCAGCACTTTGACATTCAGGGGTTCGATATAAGTGGCATCTGCCATTCCCGGATCGGTCATAATGGTCGCAGGGTTTGAGTTCACGAGTACGATTTGGTATCCCAGCGAGCGCAGCGCCTTACACGCCTGAGTTCCGGAGTAGTCAAATTCGCAGGCCTGTCCGATAATAATCGGACCTGAACCGATAATCATGACTTTATGAATATCATCACGTTTGGGCATAATTTTCCTTTTCTGATTTTTGGTAGTGGTGCAGAAGCGGTGATTCGGAATGACATAAAAGTAGAACGGGTTTGAAACCCGTTTTACTGTAAAGCAACTTGCAGAACGGTTTTGAAACCAGTTTTACTGAGATTCTTCGCTCCGCTCAGAATGACAGGGGGGAAGATTCATCACTGATTCTGCATGACTACCTGATTTTTTATTTTTTTAACACATCAATAATTGTCCGCATAAACGCGGGAAGATCGTCCGGTTTCCGACTCGTAATCAGTTTTCCGTCCGCGACGACTTCCTGATCCACCCATTTTGCTCCCGCGTGGATCAAATCGTCTTTGATAGCAAAAAAAGATGTAACCGTCCGTCCGTTAAGGATTTTTGCCGAAGCAAGCATCCAACCGGCATGACAGATCGCCGCGACGACTTTCTGCGATTCAAAAAAATCTTTTACCAACTGAACCATTGCCGGATATCGCCGCATGATGTCCGGCGCATAGCCGCCGGGAATGATAATGCCGTCAAATTCCGCAGCAGAAATCTGATCCGCACTTTTATCGGCTTTTACCGGAATGCCTGATTTGCCTTTATATTCTGTCTCGCTGCCGGAGCCGACAATCGTTACGGCAGCGCCGGCTTCGATGAGGCGATAATAGGGATACCAGAATTCAAGGTCATTGTACATCTGCTCCGCAAGAATGATAAGTTTTTTCCCTTTTAATTCCAAAAGATACCTCCATGAGTTGTTGAAATTTGAAATCCGGAGTGCGAAAATAAGCGAAGCGATTTTTCGCAGCCATACACAGCAAAACGCAAAAATTTCGCTCCGCTCATTTTTGCACTCCTGAATGAGGTTCCCGAGCGGAACGAGGGAACGAGAACATCACAAATTCAGGGTATGTTTATCATTTGAAGGCTTTTTTGTAAATATAAAGATTTTCATTTTTTCTTGCAAAAGCGGGAAAGTTACAGTATCAATTAAAACCTATGGAAAATTTACATATTTCAGACAATAAGGATAAAGAAACGGTCAATCGGCGGCAATTTCTGATTCGTGCGGGCAAAGCCGGTATATCTGTCGCTGATGCCTGTTCTGTAAGATATTATTTTTATGATCCCGCAAGTTCCGGTATCCTCATCAGACATGCAAAAGCCGCAAGGCTGTGTTTTGCTGCCGGAGCCGCCAAAGTAATCGTGACAGACAATCCCATCAATGATCCAAGAAGGGACACGAATGATTCACGAATGAAACAGACATTTTTGAAAATAAAAAAAGTTTCTCGCAAAGGGCGCAAAGACCGCAAAGCCGCCGGAAACTGAGTGCCGGCAGAAGCTGTATTTCTTCTTTTCTTTGCGCCCTCTGCGAGAAACTTTTTTATTTCCGATAATGTCTGATGAAGGAATTTTGAACACTGTCAGATTTTCTTCTTGCAAATGCCGGACAAGTTATACTATAAATTCAGAATTAAATTACAGTGAGTTCGGATGCTGACAGAGAGATTTAAGAGGAGCAAGGTGTATGAATACTCAGGAAAATGAAAAGAACATCCGGGAAATATGGGCATTGTTCAGGGAAACCAGGGAAAACCTTGAGGAAACAGGCAGGAAGATCAAGGCGATGTCCGAGGAAT
>JAIFKL010000368.1 GCA_020049595.1 Desulfobacteraceae bacterium | reverse complement strand
AGAAAAGAAAAATTATGGAAATCGGAAAAAGCCTGTTTGACACCTTAAAACAGTTGTGTTCAATCCTTAACAAAACAGATATCAGGTATTGTCTGATCGGAGGACTGGCGGTAAGTATTCTTGCAAAACCCAGAGCCACAGAAGATATTGACCTTCTGATGCTTATCGGATATGATTCAATGGAACCTGTAAGGGAACTGCTGAGACAGCATTTTGAGGTTATTCAGGATGATAACCTGATGCGTTTCAGAAACTGCACAATCTGGCGGGTTGTCATAAAAGATACATTCACGCCGGATAAGGGAATTATCATTATTGATATAGTTTTTGCAGACCGGGATATTTATAAGAATGCAGTTAAGGATACGATTCAGTTGCAGATTGACAACACGGTTATCCCGATTGTCAGACCGGAACATCTGATTGAGATAAAAAAACTTTCCGGTCGTCCGGTTGATCTGCTTGATATTCAGGCGATACAGGAGGCGGAGAAAGATATTACGGAATAATTTATATATACTGCCCGCCGGCATAACCTGCGCTTTTGTAAAACGACTTTGCAAGTCGTTTTACCGGCAAACGATTTGCAAAATCGTTTTACAGAAAATTCGGAAAGCTCAGATTATGACGGTGGAAAGAATATCCTGTTTACAAAAAATATCAGGAGCATTTTCAGTTGTGGAAAAAGAAGATATCAGAAAATTGCTGAAACCCGTTATATGGGATTATTATACGGACCCTTATGAAGTCTTTGAAGCGGCCTCAGGCAGAAAAAAGCGGGCAGGATATTTCACGCAGGAGACTGCCCTGATTCGTATGCTGGAGAGGCTTTCCTGGTACGATCTGATAAATCTTTTCGGAATTGACGGACTGACAAAACTGCTTACCAAAGAAATTATCAGCCGGATCCGGATCCGGGAACTGCGGGAGAAATATGAATTTGCAAGAAAAGTATTACAGGGAGAGCCTGTATCCTTTTCAGGATGGAGTCCTGAATATCGTGAAAAAATCAGGCACACCCTTTTATCTCACCGGTGGTACCGCACTCAGCCGGGGGTACTTTAATCACAGATATTCTGATGATCTTGATTTGTTTGTAAATCAGGATGATAATTATTCTTTATATGTTCAAATGCTTTTCAGCCAATTTGAATCTGATCAGGCAAAAAGACTGTTTTCAATTGATTATAACCGGCTGCAAAAATATCAGCATTACACGCAGTTTTTTCTTTTTCAGGAATCGGGGGATGAAAGGATTGAATTAAAAATTGATGTTGTCAACGATATATCATCTCATTACGGAGGTTTTGAACATCATGCCGCGCTTGGCATGATTGACAGTGTGCAAAATATTTTATCCAACAAACTGTCAGCGGTATTCCGATATGAGGCAAAAGATATTGTTGATATATGGGTAATTGCAAAAAATAAAAAATTTGAGTGGATGTCTGTTGTTCAGGAAGCAAAAACCAAAGAAGCAGGGACAGATCCGATTGTTCTGTTTAATATTCTGCGGTCGTTTCCTGAGAATATGCTTTCTGAAATAAAATGGACAAGTCCTGTACAGCCGGAGATTTTTAAGAAAGAACTGAACCGGATTGCAGATGATATTTTACGAGGAGATGATAATACATTGGCAGTGAGTATTCAACGGTAGAATTTTCCTACCGCTGAATACTTTTATGAACCTATTGATTTGTTCATTTGGTTTATGTTAATCTGTGTTTCAGATTCGGATTAGAATTACTGTACGCTGCAATACATGCCCTGCTGATTTTCTTAAAAGGGTAAAAACATTTATATATGTGACGCATCATTTCTTGACAGCAGTACCATCAGGCTTTTTGAAGAATATCCTGTTTATACAAAAGAAGGAAAGATATATGAATCCGGTTATTCATTTTGATATTAAAGTTCCGGTAAATATTTTCAAAGGAGAATCTGCATATATTTCCTATTGTCCGGCACTTGATGTATCATCTCAGGGAGACACTCCTGAAGAAGCGAAATCCAATTTAATTGAAGCGGTTACAGGTTTTATGATCGCCTGTTATGAAACCGGAACACTTTCACAGGTACTTAAAGAATGCGGTTTTGTTCCGGTGTCAGCAGGCAGTATGCCTGATGCTCCTGAACCGGAGGGTGATTTTATTGAAATCCCGCTGCCGTTTATGCTGTCCCGGGAAAAGTTGAAAGAATGCCGCGCATAGCCCCGATACATTGGAAAAAACTTGAATGTGTATTTCTGTCTGCCGGTTTTCAGCTTTCCCGTCAAAACGGTTCTCACAGAATTTACGTCAAAGAAGGATTCAGACCCGTAGTTATTCCGGTGCATAATACGCCGATTGATCCCTTTGTAATTCAGAATAATCTCCGCTCCGCAGGAATGAGCCGGGATGATTATTTCCGATATTTGGAAGAGTGTTAAAGATTATCTCTTCTGTCTGACGTGATTGCAAATCCTGTCAGACAGAATGATTCGGGCAATCAGACGAAGGCTGATGCTTATTTCTGAGTATGGGATTTCTGATGAGGATTTTTATTCAAAATGAAATACAGAAATTATCATCTGATTTTACGCATAGTAACGTCTTCCTGTGTAAACAGGAATCAAGAAAATTGAAAAAAGATTGGATTATCACCGGCACTGAAATGACGCTGAATACAGCTTCCACCCCATTGACTCATTTTCAAGAAAGAGTTAATTTCAAACTCAAAGTTCGGAAGTGATTTTTTCAGTGAATTTCATAATGTAACTCAAAGGGCGGAGCTATACCTTGACTTGTGAATTCAACATGATAAGTAATAAAAAAGGAAAAGTATGAATACCAAAAGTTTTTTCTCAAAAAAACGTATTTTAGTTACAGGACTCTTGGAAGAACACGCCATTGAATTGGTAGCTGTGGACAATAATGAAAGTGAATTATTCTTTTTGGAGCAGGAATTCTCTGACTATACAAATGCAAGTTTCTTTCTGGCAGATGTGCGGGATAAAGAAAAACTGACTCGTATCATGCAACATATTGATATTGTTTTTCATACAGCAGCATATAAGCATGTGATTCTGTGTGAACGCTCTCCCTTTGAAGCCGTTCAGACCAATATTATCGGGGTACAGAACATCATTCTGGCAGCGCATGAAAATCATGTGGAACGAGTCATTTTCACCAGTTCGGACAAAGCCGTGAATCCTACCAATGTGATGGGAACATCAAAGCTCATGGGGGAACGCCTGATGACGGCTGCAGATTCCAAACATAATAACGGGAAAACTGTTTTTGCTTCCACCCGATTCGGCAATGTGCTTGGTTCTCGCGGTTCAGTGTTTCCCGTGTTTCAGGAGCAAATCCGAAAAGGCGGACCCGTGACGATTACTGATCCGGCAATGACCCGTTTTATTATGAGCATTCAGGAAGCTGTGGGACTGGTGATTGATTCTGCATATCTCGCACAGGGCGGAGAGGTTTTTGTCACCAAAATGCCTGTCATGACAATTAAGGATTTGGCAGAGGTTATGATCCGGGAACTTGGCCCCGTTTACGGGCATCAGCCTGAAGATATTGAGATTCAGATGATCGGCAAGAAGCCCGGCGAGAAAATGTATGAAGAACTTTTGAACGACGAAGAAACCAGAAGAACATGGGAACTTGACAGATATTTTGTCGTATTGCCGGCTTTTGTGTCTCAGACATCTAAATACAATTATCCTGAAATTGTTTCAAAAAATATTTCAAAGTCTTATCATTCGGGGAACCAGAAATCGCTGACGCAGGCTCAGTTGTCAGATTTTTTACATAAAAACAGGCTGATTAATGAAATGAAAGAATCAGGAGGGTTGCAACTATGCGTATCTTAATTCTCGGAGGAGACGGATATCTCGGCTGGCCCACAGCAATGAATCTCACTGCCAACGGTCATGAGGTGGCAGTGGTTGATAATTATCTTCGCAGACAGTTGTGCAGAGAAGAAAATGTCGAGGCTTTGTTTGATGTGCCGAATTTGCATAAACGGGCTGAATTGTGGGAAGCAGTTTCAGGATATAAAATTCCGGTATTTATCGGTGATCTGAATCAGTGGGATTTTGTTGAAGAGGTTTTTAAAAAATTTGTACCGGAAGGAATTGTCCATTATGCGGAACAGCCATCCGCACCATATTCCATGCTGGATCGCCGTGCAGCAATGCTTACCGTACAGAACAACCTGAGTGTAACGGCAAATCTGATTTTTGCAGTGCGTCAGTTCTGTCGGAATGCTCAGATTGTCAAAATCGGCACAATGGGAGAGTACGGCACTCCGAATATTGACATTGAAGAAGGCTGGATTGATATTGAACACAAAGGCAAAAAACATAAATTTCTCTATCCCAGGCAGGCAGGCAGTCTGTATCACACCACCAAAGTTATGGATACGGATCTGCTCTGGTTTTATGTGCGGATGTGGGGTATCAGGGTAACCGATCTGATGCAGGGTCCGGTCTATGGGCTGATTACCGATGAAAACAAAGAGAATGAGCAATTATTTCCGTTCTTCAATTATGATGAACTTTTCGGGACGGTGCTGAACCGTTTTGTCGTACAGGCGGTTGCCGGTTATCCTCTGACAGTTTACGGAAAAGGCGGACAGACCAGAGGCTATCTGAATATCAAAGATACGCTGAACTGTGTGCGGCTCTCGCTGGAAAAGCCGGCAAAACCGGGTGAACTTCGGATTTTCAATCAGTTTGTCGAGACTTTCAGCGTAAATGAGTTGGCAGAGAGGGTGCAGCGGGCAGGCAAACAATTCGGGTTGAGTGTTGAAATCAAGCCGATAGAAAATCCTCGGAAAGAAGCGGAAGAGCATTATTATAATCCTGTGCATACCGGACTTTTAGAATTGGGGCTGAAACCCCATTATCTTACTGATGATGTGCTTGCAAAGATGTTGGAAATAGTCATCCGGCATAAAGAGAGAATAAACAAAGATGCGATTTTCAGAGGCGTCAAATGGGATTAGGGAGGGTTGAGGGTTGAGGACTGAGGGTTGAGGACTGAGGACTGAGGGCTGAGGGTTGAGGGCTGAGTTGAGGAAAGAGTATGGGAAAATTAGAGAAATTTGAAGACCTCATTGCATGGCAGAAGGCACGAGAATTAACGAAACAAATTTATGCTATTACGAATGAGGGGATTTTTTCAAAGGACTTTGGATTGCGTGACCAAATCAGACGGGCATCGGTTTCTGTCATGTCTAATTTAGCAGAGGGATTTGAAAGAGGTGGCAGAGGGGAATTTCATCAGTTTGTTGTTATTGCCAAAGGCTCATGTGCAGAAGTCAGGTCACAACTTTATGTAGCTCTTGATGTAGGATATATCACACAAGAAAAATTTGATCAGATAGACAATCTTGCTCTTGAAGTCTCCCGTATTATTGGCGGTCTTCGAGCATCCATTCAAAAACAGAGGAATAAACAATCATGACAACCCTCAGCACTCAGCACTCAGCACTCAACCCTCAGCACTGGCTTATAACCGGAGGCTGCGGATTCATCGGAACCAGTCTTATCAGGCATCTGGTAGCTGAAAGCAACTGCCATATCCGTGTCTTAGACAATCTTTTCGTCGGGACACGGGACGACCTTGCCTGTGTCTGTAAATTTACAGAACTATCTTCTGATTCTCTCAGCGCTCAGTCCTCAGCACTCAGCACTCAGCACTCAGTCCTCAGCTTGTTGTCGGAGACATTAAAGATTACGCTACCTGTCTGAAAAGTTGTGAAGGAATAGATGTAATTGTTCATCTTGCAGCGAACACGGGTGTTGGGCCATCTGTTGAAAATCCGAGAACAGATATGGAAGCAAATGTTATCGGCACGTTTAACATGCTTGAAGCCGCAAGACAACAGGGAGTCAAAAGATTTGTATTTGCTTCCAGCGGCGCGCCTGTGGGGGAATGTGAGCCGCCGATTCATGAAAATCTTGCACCGCATCCGGTCTCTCCTTACGGCGCAAGCAAGCTGGCAGGTGAAGGATATTGTTCAGCTTATTTCAGAACATTCGGATTGGAAACAGTGGCATTGCGTTTTGGCAATGTTTACGGCCCCGGTTCCGGTCATAAAAACAGTGTAGTGGCAAAATTTATCCGGCAGGCAATGAAAGGTGAAACTCTGGAAATCTACGGAGACGGTAATCAGACCAGAGATTTTATTTATATCGCGGATTTAATCCGGGCGATTCTGCTTTCGGCAAGCACACCGGGAATCGGCGGGGAAACCTTTCAGATTGCCACCAATGCGGAGACAACTGTAGGAGAACTTACAGAGAATCTTTTTATTATTTTAGCAGGGTTAGGATATAAAAATATTCAGGTAATTTATACAGCACCGAGACAGGGTGATGTACGAAGGAATTTTTCAGATAC